>CAYYXM010000001.1:0-21413 GCA_964475725.1 uncultured Candidatus Saccharibacteria bacterium
AAAGCCCAATATTTTGCCATTGTTGATGAGGTTGACTCTATTTTAATTGATGAGGCGAGAACTCCACTTATCATCTCTGCCCCGGCCGAGGAATCCGCCCAACTCTACCAGCGCTTTGCCTCCCTTGTCCCTCAACTGAAAAAAGACACTGACTATCAAGTTGACGAAAAAATGCACGCTGTTACCTTGACTGATGCCGGTATGAAAAAAATGGAAGGGCTGCTTGGACTTTCAAACATCTATGAGCCGAAAAATGTCAGTTTAGTTCATCATTTAGAGCAGGCCCTCAAAGCCCACGTTCTCTATCAAAAAGATCGCGATTATGTTATTAAAGCCGGCGAGATTATTATTGTTGACGAGTTTACTGGTCGCTTGATGCCCGGACGACGATATAGCGAAGGTCTCCACCAAGCCATTGAAGCCAAAGAAGGAGTGGAGGTCAAGCGGGAATCTGATACTTTAGCCACTATTTCCTTCCAAAACTTATTTAGAATGTATGACAAATTAGCCGGCATGACCGGCACAGCGCTGACCGAAGCTGAGGAGTTTTACAAAATCTACAAACTTGATGTTGTGACTATTCCAACCAATAAGCCGATGATACGCACAGACACGCAAGATATGATTTATAAAACAGAGGAGGCCAAATTTCAGGCCGCTGCCAATCGGATTAAAGAACTTTATGAAGAAGGCCGACCAGTTTTGGTAGGCACTTTGTCGATTGAAAAATCAGAACGTTTAAGTCGTCTTTTGCGGTTAAACGGCGTCAAACACGAAATTTTGAATGCCAAGCACCATGAAAGGGAAGCCAAAATCATTGCCCAAGCCGGAAGACCAGGCGCAGTCACTGTTGCTACTAACATGGCAGGACGTGGAGTTGATATAATTTTGGGCGGCAATCCGCCCAAGCCAGGCGACGCTGAAAAAGTGCTGGAAGGTGGCGGTTTGCATGTTATTGGTACTGAGCGCCATGAGGCCCGGCGAATTGATAACCAGCTTCGTGGCCGGTCTGGCCGCCAGGGCGATCCTGGCTATTCCCAGTTTTTTGTTTCCTTGGAAGATGATTTGATGCGGATTTTTGGCGGGGACAGAATCAAGGGAATGATGGAAACTTTGCACTTGCCTGATGACCAGCCCATCACCCACTCTTTGATTTCCCGGGCGATTGAATCGGCCCAGAAAAAAGTCGAGGGCCACAACTTTGATATCAGAAAACATTTAGTGGAATATGATGATGTCCAAAACAAGCACCGCGAGGCAATTTATGGCAAAAGGATGCGAATTTTACAGAGCAAAGGCAAGCGGCAAGACGGGGCGGATTGCACACTTCATGAGGAAATTACTTCGCTTTTGAATGATGAGGAGCAAAAAAAGTACGAGGAAAAATATGAGACGACATGCAAAAAATACGGCGAAAAAGTAATGGCTGATGTGGAGAAGATGGTCTATCTTAGAACAATTGATGCCTACTGGATTGAACACTTGAATGCCATGGAAGAATTACGGCAGGGAATTGGTTTGCGCGGCTATGGTCAGCATGATCCGTTGGTGGCTTTCCAACAAGAGTCCTATAATTTATTCCAAAGGTTGAAGGGCGCCATTGAGGCCCAGGTGGTGGAGATTTTGCTGAAATTGGAGGTGGCGCCGGCCGCTCAGACACCAACTCAATCTTTGGCGGTGGAGCGACAGGCGCAATTGCAGGGAGCAGATGAGACGATGGCTGCTGGAACATTTGAGGGTGGGGCGCAACCACAACCGGTTGGTGTAACTGCTGCACAGCCAACACCAGCTATGGTAACAGAATCAGCCCCGGCTTCATCCTCTGGCGTAGAAGTAGTGGTGCGCCAACGAGGGCAGGCGCCAGCTGGCGGACAACCAGCCCAAACTTCTGCCTTTCCCAAAGTCGGCAGAAACGAACCCTGTCCGTGCGGAGCGAAGAAATCCGATGGCCGACCGGTAAAGTACAAGCATTGTCATGGCAGGTAATTGAAGTTTAAAATAATGAAAGCGAAGTCCCGCTAAGCCCGCACTGTGCGTACACTATGTAATAGGTTGCACAGTAAGGGCGTTGTGGGATGGAAGCGGGAAGAAATTCAAAAAATGCCATGGGAGATAAGAAAATGTTAAAAGTTAAATGTCAAATGTTAAAAGAACAGGATAAAAGAAAAAAAATTTTTTGATTTCTATTTTTAATTGTTATTTTGAGTTTTTAGTTTTAAATTTTTAACTTTGACCGAGTGAAGCGAGGGAACGTGACCAATAAAGAAATTGCCAATATTTTACTTCAAATTGCCAAGATTATGGAACTTTCCGGCAAAGAGAAAGATAGATTTCGCATTGTCGCCTATGAAAAAGCCAGCCAAGCCGTGGAAAGTTATGGCGAGGATTTGGCTGATGTTTACAAGCGGGGCGGCAAAGAAAAGATAATGGAGATTGAAGGGATTGGTGAATCCATCGCCGAAAAAATTGAGGAACTAATCAAAACTGGCAAGTTAAAATATTTTGAAGAATTAAAAAAAGAAGTGCCCAAAAGCGAGGTAGAATTTTTACAAATCCCCGGCATTGGGCCCAAAACCGCGGTTGTCATTGCTGAAAAACTTAAAGCCAAAGACATTGATGATTTGGAAAAAAAATTGAAAAGCGGCGCGGCTGATAAACTTTTCAAAGAAAAAACCAAAGCCAATATTTTGCGGGGAATTGAGATTTTGCGAAGGATGGAAGGACGACTGCTTTTGACCGAGGCAATGCCGATTGCCGAGGAAGTAGTGGCATATTTGAAAAAAGTCCCGGGCGTCGAGCGGGTGGATCCAGTGGGAAGTTTGCGGCGATGGAAAGAAACAGTTGGGGATGTTGATCTTGTTGCTTCGGCTAATCCGCCAGCTGGCGGACCTAAAAAAGTGATTGAGGCATTTGTTAAATTTCCCAAAACCTCCAATATCATCACCCAAGGCGAAACTAAAGCCACAATTATTCACAAAGATGGCGTCCAGCTTGATTTGGAAATTTTACCCAAAGAAAAATATGGCTCTTTATTGCAGCATTTCACTGGCAGCAAAGAACACAATGTTGCTCTTAGAACTTATGCGGTGGGTAAAAAATACTCTGTTTCTGAACACGGCATCAAAAATCCGCAAGGAAAACTCATAACCTGTGCCACCGAGGAAGAAGTTTACAAAACTTTAGGGATGGATTATATTGAGCCGGAACTGCGAGAGGACCGGGGAGAAATCCAAGCCGCCCTGCAGCACCAGCTGCCCAAGTTGGTGGAATTAAAAGATATCAAAGGCGATTTGCATTTTCATTCCAACTGGTCAGATGGCAGTGATAAAATTGAGGACATTGCCAAAGCCGCCCTCCGGGCCGGAGGCCGCTCTGGGCCGGAGGCCCAAAAACTGGGATATGAATATGTTGCCATTGCCGATCACTCGCCAGGGTTGGGGGTGGCGCAAGGGCTAAAGATTTCTGATTTTGATGAAAGGGAAAAGGAAATTGAAGAGGCACGAAAAAGTTGTCCTAAGATAAAAATTTTAAATTCCGTTGAAGTGAATATCAAAGCTGATGGCAGTTTGGATTTGCCGGATGAGTTTTTGGCCAAATTGGATGTTGTGACTGCTTCCATTCATTCTTCCTTTTTCCAATCGCAGGAGCAGATTACCAAACGGCTGCTTTTGGCTTGTGCAAATCCCCATGTTGATATTATTGGTCATCCGTCAGGCAGGTTACTCGGTCGTCGGGAGGCCTATGATGTTGATTGGGAAAAGTTGTTCCAAGCCGCTGCGAAAACCAAGACAGCTTTAGAAATTAATGCTTTTCCAGACAGGTTGGATTTGAAAGATTCTCTCTGCCAAGCGGCCCAAAAACAGGGAGTGAAATTTGTCATTTGTACTGATTCTCACCGGCTGGAACATCTGGATTTGATGCGTTTTGGGGTGGCCGTGGCCCGCCGGGGATGGTTGGAAAAAGAGGATATTTGGAATACCAAAGGGTACGAAGAACTACTGGAGTGGTTGGAAAGGTAAATTTTTTAAGTTCTCTTATTTTTTCACAATTTGTGTTAGGATAAAGGTAATTCAAAAGCAAGCTCCTTGACAATCTTGGGAGTGGGACCCAACAACCCACAAGGAGGGATTACCGTGAGTGCACGGGTGACCCCTGGAGGAGAAACAATAGTCAATCCCTTTTCCAACCTCATCGTCACCCCCACCTTGGACTATTCGCCGGATTTCCAAATGTTGAGTTGGCAGGAGCAGTTGAGAGAGCTCCGGCGAGCTCTTTCCGAACTGTCGGTTGATGGTCTAACAGAGCAGGCCGATTTCTACCTTTCCCAAACCAAGCTCTGGAGCCAGCAGTTTGAGTTCAGGGGCCGGCAAGTTCCCCTCTGGGATGGTCTTCTGGTCTTTCCCCTTCCTGACAGGGTTGTCCAAAAACTTAATTGGGGTAATCTCTGGGAAGACATCGCCAAGGGAAGAGAAGGCCAGGGTCTCTGGGGAAGTTTGTGCGAGGAAGTTCTCTTTCCTAACCTTTCCAAGAAGTTTCCCCAGTTTACAAACTCCCGAGAACTTCAAATGTGTTCCGACCGCTTCCTGCCCCTGGAATCCGTATCCCAGTGGCTCCAGGAGCTGGAGGCCCAAATCCCTGGGGACTTCGCTCTTCGGCCCTTCAATTTCGGTCGGAAACTAGCCGGCTATGGCGTCACTGCCTCCAGGTGGGAGGCAGAAAACCTGCTTTCTGGAATCGTCACCCCCAGCTGGTGTAATGGCTGGGGACTTTTCACCCACCTCCAGAGATTGCCGAAATCCGGCTATCTCTGGATTGACAACGCTGGCGACCAATATAGGTTCGAGGACGATCGCAAGTTCCGCAGCGTTCCCTACTTCGGCCGCGACGCTGCTGGACGCTACTTTGGCCGCTTTAGTCGCCGGCTCAGCTTTGGCACGCGCCCTGTGAGTGACCCGAGCGCCCACGATGGGTCTCCCTTTGTCCTCCGGTAGTAATGTTTGGTCCTTTCTCATCCCCCGCCCATGGGCGGGGGTTTTATAATGAAGAAGAAAAATGATATAATCAAACCAAGAGGTGGCCCAATGCCCGAAGGACCATTAGTTGATGTACAAAATGTGTCAAAAATTTATGGGGAACGAGGTCAGATTAAAGCCCTTGAGGATATCAAGATCAAAATTGACCGGGGCGAGTTTGCTTGTTTGGTGGGGCCATCTGGGGCGGGCAAATCAACACTGGTTCGTTTACTCATTCGCGAAGAATTTCCCACTAAAGGTAAAATTTTTGTTGCCGGCCGCAATATTAGCCATCTCAAAGCCCACGAATTGCCCTTTTTCCGGCGAAAAGTCGGCGTTGTTTTTCAAGATTATAAACTTTTGCCCCAAAAAACTGTTTGGGAAAATGTCGCCTATGCCCTGGAAGTTTGCGATGCCCTGCCAACAGAAATTCGCACCCGCGTTCCCAAAATTTTATCTCTGGTGGGTTTATCCGAGCGGCCTTCCAATTACCCCGACCAGCTTTCCGGCGGCGAACGCCAAAGGGTGGCTATTGCCCGAGCTATGGTTCATATGCCCAAAATTTTGCTGGCTGATGAGCCAACTGGCAATCTTGATCCTCAAACCACCCGCGAAATCATTGACCTTTTGTTAAAAATCAATCAGCAGGGAACACTAGTTTTACTTGCAACACATAATCAAGAAGTGGTTAACCGTTTAAATAAACGAGTCATTTCATTAAAAGATGGTAGAATAATAGCCGATAAGCTCAAGGGAAAATTTATCATTTAAACAATAGTCTACGAATTACATATCATTACGAATGTACGAATGCCAAAAGTTAAGAATAAAATAATTTATCCAGAATTAAGTTATAAGATAATTGGTTTGCTGTATGATGTTTTTAACCATGTTGGGGCAGGTCATAAAGAACAATATTATCAAAATGCCATTAAAATCGCTTTTCAACAAAATAACTTGAAATTTCAAGAACAGGTATTAATACCTTTAAAATATCAAAATAAAAATATTGGCAGATATTTTTTAGATTTTTTGATAGAAGATAAAATAATTTTAGAGATTAAAAAAGACAGCATATTCCGCAAATCTAATATTGAGCAGATTTATTCCTATTTGAAATCTACTGGTTTGAGACTCGGCATTCTTGCTAACTTTACAAGAGATAGCGTTAAATTCAAACGGATAGTTAATTTGGAATAATATTTATAAATATTTGTACATATGTAGTATTCGTAATTAGTAGAGGAAATTGATGCATTATATAACTTTCAAAAGAATCTTTGGTCTTGGTTTTACTAATTTCTGGCGCAATCGCTGGCTTTCTTTTGTCTCTACTTTTACTATGACCATCACTCTTTTAGTCATCGGCTTCTTCCTTTTATTTTCATTTTTGATTGGTGCCATCACTATGGCGGTAAAAGACCGGCTTGATTTTTCCATTTTTCTAACTGAGGCCGCCACCCAGCAAGAAATCCAAAACCTACAAACCACCCTCGCCAACCGCTCCGATATCAAATCAGTTAAATTTGTTTCTAAAGAAGAAGCGCTGCAAAATTTCAAAAATTATCCTATTAGTGAAGAAACAAAAAAATTAGTTACCCCGGAAGATAATCCCTTACCCCGCAGCTTGAAAGTTCAACCCCAAGACCCGACATCTCTGGCGCAATTGCAGCAATATTTACAGGCCTCACCCTATAAAGTCATTATTTCCAAAACAAGTTTGGATATTGATCAGCAAGTTGTTAATAAACTTCTTGGTATGACTCATATCATCAAAATTGTTGGCTGGGGTACTTCTATTTTCTTTATCATTTTATCCCTCTTTGTCATCATCAGTGCGGTTCGGCTGACTATTTTTACACGCAAAGATGAGATTGAAATTATGCGTTTGGTTGGTGCTAATAATATTTTCGTCAAAGTGCCCTTTGTTGTTGAGGGCTTTTTATATGGATTGATTGCGGCGGTAATTTCCATTGTTGTTTTGGGCATTATCCTGAGAGTTGTTTCTCCCACAATAACGGCTTATTTTGCCGGCTCATCTTTTGATTTAGGCAATTTTTTACAGGTCAATTTTATCAAAACTGCTCTCTTTCAACTTTTAGCCGGAGTGGGGGTTGGAGTTTTGGCCACTTTATATAGTGTACAAAAATACATCAAAATCTAGAAAAGTTAAAACTAAAAATTCAAAAGGTAAAACAATAAGATAAAGGAGAAATCATCTTTTTTCTTTTCAGTTGTCCTGCGGAGCGGGATCTCGCTTCGCGATGATTGTTTTAACATTTACCTTTTAACTTTTAACATTTTTGTGCTATAATGATGAAGAATAGGAGAGGAAGTTGAAACAACACTCCAATTTTATAGTTAAAGGATTCGTGATTTTGGCATTTCTGCTTTTGTTGATTCCCTTTTTTCCGGCCAAAGCCGCCACTTTGCAAGAACTCTATGCCCAGCGAGCAAAACTTCTCGACGAAATTTCCTCCAAGCAAAAAAATTTAAGTTTGAAGAAAAAAGAAGCCGAACAGCTGAAATTAATTTTGGCCCAAATTGATCGAGATATTCAAAGCATTGAGGGCAAAATTTCCGATACCCAAATGAATATCAATACCAAAAATGGCGAAATTGACGTCACCAATGCAGATGTTAAACAAAAAGAGGGTGAAATTTCCCAAAAAACGAGCGAACTCCACGACACTTTGATTTTAATGTATCAAACCAGCTATAAACCCTGGTGGCAGAGAATTTTATTCTTTAATTCTTTTTCGGAGTTGATTGATTACAATCAATCAGTCGGCGCGCTGGAATTAGAACTACAAACTAACATTGAAGAACTTAATAAACTTAAAAACCAGTTAGAAGAAAAGAAGACACAACTTGATAAAGAAAAAAGTGATCTGCAGACTTTACAAAACCAGCAGGAGGCTTTTCAGCAGGGACTGCAAATTCAACAAAACCAAAAACAAAATGCCTTAGTTTCGGCTAATGCCGCCCAAAAAACCATTGAACAGCAGATTGCTGATGCCAAGAAAATGTATGCCGATGTTAACTCCCAGGTTTATAAAATCCAGGCGGCGGCCCAGCGGGGAATTGCCGGCGGTAATCCCAATTCTCCTTTTCCGTTTGGCCCACCAGCAGCAGGCACTATTACCGCTACTTTTGGTACTTCTACTCCTTTCCAAAACTTTCATACCGGCGTTGATTTTGCTAATGTTATTGGTACGCCAGTTGTTGCCTCTGCCGCCGGTACTGTTTCAACTGTTAATTCTTTAAGCTATGGTTATGGTAATTATGTTATAATTTCTCATGATAGTAGTTGGCAAACACTTTATGGTCATTTTATGTCGTTTGCCGTTTCTTCCGGCCAACATGTTGAGAAGGGTCAAGTCATTGGTTATATTGGCATGACTGGTTGGACAACCGGTCCCCATGTTCATTTTGAAATCCGCTATAATGGCGTGCCAGTGGATCCAATGGCATACCTATAATAAAAATCCAAATGACAAAATCCTAATGTCAAATCAATATTTAAATGGCTAAATGACAAATATATTTTAAGAAATTTGGATTTAAGTCATTCATTTGACATTTGAGCTTTGGATTTGGGATTTATATTACAATGTATATTTTCCTCATAATTTATTTCCTTTTTCTTCTCATCTTTACTATTTTCTCTTTGTATATGATAAAACGGCTTTGGGCAATGCGGCTACACAATGACAAAACTGCTCTTGGCCTTTTATTTTATATACTGACCACTGCTTTAGTTGTGATTATAACCATTATTTTTATTTTTACTTGTGATTGGTCAACGCCAATCAGCCAGCTGATTGGCGGATGACTGGATAAATAGATAATTGGATGATCGGAGGATCAGATGATTGGGGGAACCTCTAATTATCCAATAATCTAACCCGTCTCGCCGAGTGCGAGCCGAGGCGGATCATCTAATAATCTATTTTCTAAGGAGTGGCATGTCTGAATATCATGTGCCGGTACCTGGTGGCATGATGGATGCCGATGAAGAGATTGTTATTTTTGCCCGTCGCCACTGGGTTGCCTTTTTGGGCAATTTATTTTTAGGTTTATTTTTGTATATAGTTCCACTAGTTATTTTTATAATTGCCATTTTTTATTTTCCTGTAATTTTTGCCGAACCCTGGCGGGGAATAGTAGTGGTTTTTGCCGGCATTTATTATCTTATAATGACGGCTTTTATTTTTCTCCAGTGGATAAGTTATTATTTTGATATTATTATTGTCACTAACCAACGGATAGTTGACATTATCCAAGAGGGACTTTTTAATCGCAAAATTACCGAAATTCCTCTTTTGCGGGTGCAGGATGTGACTGGTGAAATTAAAGGTTTTTTCCAAACTCTTTTTGGTTTTGGCAATGTGGTGGTGGAAACTGCCGGCGAGGGAACACTGAATTTAAAATTTAAAGATGTGCCCAATCCCTTGGAAATCTCTGCCAAAATCCAGCAACTTCATGATGCTAGTCGGGAGCAGGAGAGCGAGGTCAGAGAATCGCAAGAAGGGGTGGGGGCGTAATAATTTGGGGGTTAATATGTTTTCCAAGCAAGCTCTCCATAAAATTGAGGAATATCTTTGGGAAATACCCAAAAATTATCGGCCGGATATGCGCGTGCCAGCCCGTTTTTATACTGATGAGCGGATGTTGGAGGATACTTTAAAAGATCGCTCGCTGGAGCAGTTAGTTAATACTTCTACCCTGCCCGGTATTTACAAATATGCTCTGGCTATGCCTGATATCCACGAAGGTTTTGGGGTGCCGATTGGCGGAGTTTTTGCCACTGATATTGAAAATGACGGCATTATTTCCCCTGGCGCTGTTGGTTATGATATCAATTGCGGTATTCGGCTTTTGACAACAGAAGTAACTTTTGACGAGGCCAAAACCAAGATAGAAGATCTGGCCCGGGCAATTTATGCAACTGTTCCTGCGGGATTGGGACGAGGCGGGGGAATGAAATTATCCGATCAAGAATTGAATGAGGTGATGACAAAAGGGACCGGCTGGGCAGTGGCCAATGGCTATGGCACCAATGATGATTTAGAGATGATTGAGGAAAATGGTTGTATGGCAGGAGCCAATCCTTCCCATGTTTCCCAGCATGCTTCCTCTCGCGGCCGGGATCAGTTGGGAACAGTTGGCTCTGGCAATCATTTTGCCGAAATTCAAAGGGTGGAAGAGATTTATGATGAAAATATTGCCAAAACTTTTGGGCTATTTCCTAATCAAATCACAATTTTGGTTCATACTGGGTCTCGCGGTTTCGGCCATCAGGTAGCCAGTGATTATATTCATTTGATGCAAGAGGCAATGGCAAAATATAAGATTAAAATTCCCGATAGAGAACTGGCCTGCGCGCCCTACAAATCCGATGAAGGCCAGGCCTATTTTCAAGCCCACGGTTGCGCTATTAATTATGCCTTTGCCAACCGGCAAATTATAGTTTCTTTGATTCGGAAAGTTTGGCAGCGATTTTTCTCCGATACTCCCGAAACTTTATACGAAGTTGCCCACAACATTGCCAAAATAGAAAGTTATGACGGCAAAAAATTGTTGATTCACCGCAAAGGCGCCACTCGGGCTTTTGGTGCTGATAGACCAGAGGTGCCGGAAAAATATCGGGCCATTGGCCAGCCAGTTATAATTCCCGGCAGTATGGGAACAGCATCTTTTGTTTTGATAGGAACAAAAAAAGCAGAAAGCGAATCATTTGGCTCTACTTCTCACGGCGCTGGTCGCGTGATGTCGCGGGGAGAAGCCAAGCGGTCAATCACCGGACAGGAATTATTCAGGCAATTGAAAGAGCAAGGGGTTTTGGCGTTATGTCGTTCACCACGAGGGTTGTTGGAAGAAGCGCCGGCCGCCTACAAAGACATTGATAGAGTTGTCAATGTTGTCCATAAAGCCGGCATATCACTGAAAATTGCCAAACTCAAACCACTGGGAGTAATTAAAGGTGGTTAATCGTTGGCGCACGAACGTACTCAAAGTAATCATAATTTTTATTTCTTTCTTTTTTCTTTTTTGGCCTCTAAAAATTAGAGCGGAGGAGCTACCGGTTCAGTCACCATCGGTAATTTTTAATGAAGTCGCCTGGGCGGGGTCGTCTTTTGATTGGAGAGATGAGTGGATAGAACTCAAAAATATGACCGATCAAAAAATCAATCTTGACGGTTGGCAAATTACTTATTGGGACGGAGATGAAGAGAAAATAATGATAACCTTTTCAGCAGAAGCATCTATTTCTGCCGAGAGCCTTACTGAGAGATTCTATTTAATCTCAAAATATGATTTAGATAAATCTATCCTCAATATTGAACCAGCTTCGGTGGCAAGTAAGATCACACTATCTAATGAACATTTACAACTTAAACTTTATGACGGGGATTTTACCGATGGTCGAAAGCCAATTGATGTAGCCAATGATCAAGAAGAGCCCTTTGCCGGTCGTAATACTCAAACCAAAGCCTCAATGGAAAGAATTAGTCAAGTTACGGACGGAAGCCAACCATCTGCATGGTATACTGCTTTTAATTCTGTAAATCTGGATTCAACTGGCAAGGATTTTGGCACACCGGGGGCAGAAAATTCCTATTTTATATTTAATTCCGATACTTCTATCTTCCAAAATTTCTCCTCCTTTCTTAATTTAGAAAATGCTTTTACAATTTCCACCAAAATTGAATCAGTCATTGATGGTGATACTATTCATATCGAAAACATCCTTGGTCTCCCCACTACTACTGTCCGACTTTTGGGAATTGATTGTCCGGAAAAAGGCCAATATTTCTATAATCAAGCCAAACAATTCTGGGATGGACTCATTGGCCAGCCGATTACTTTGATTGTCAAAGAGCCAATTTTAGACGGAATGATCAATCCTCGTCTTTTGGCGATTGTGGTATATCAAGATCAAATTTTAAATCTCGAACTTTTAGAACAAGGTTTGGCTTGGCGCTCTTTATCCCATCCTTTGCTGATTGAAGAATACTGGGATCAAATATTTCAAAATAGCCGGCAATCCAAATACGGACTTTGGGCTAGTTATGGTGGAAATGCCTTGCGTATTAATGAACTTTATCCTAATCCTCCAGGTAATGAAAGCATTTTGAAAAATGAATGGAATGAATGGATTGAACTTTATAATAATTCAGATCAAGAGATTGATGTTTCTTTTTATAAACTTGATAAGAAGACATACTATTCTATACCAGAAGGAACAAAATTAGCACCCCGTGGTTATTTCATTTTAAGCCAGAAGGAGACAAGTATTTCTTTGGCTAATAAATCTGATTGCACAGAACTTTATGTCCCAAGTGGTGAACTCGTTGATCAGACCTGTTGGAAAAATGCGCCCGAGGGGCAAAGTTGGGCAAGGGGAGAGAATGGTAATTTTTATTGGACTACCAATCTCACGCCGGGCGCATCAAATCAAATTGTGGCAAAAGCCAAAAAAGAAAAAATCACCAAAGAAGAAACAAAAAAAGAAGAAACAGCAGCGGAGCCGATAAATGAAAATAAGGGGGGAGAGGTGACCCAGCCCCAAACAATTATTACCAAAAAAGTTATTATTGTTACCACGACCATCCCGCCACCCCAGACAAATCTTGTTCCAATTTCACCAATTATCCTTGGCGCCCAAACTTCTCGTCCCCTCCCCTCTTTTCAAAACTGGCTTTTCATTATATTATTAATATTTACAGGGGCATTTCTTTATTTGACAGGAGATTTTGTATGGCAAAAGTATTTATTACCAATTCATTCGAAGAAACCCAAAATCTGGCCGCCAACTTAGCGCCGAAATTAAAAGGTGGCGACATTCTAGCCCTCTCTGGCGATCTGGGCGGCGGTAAGACAACTTTTGTTCAAGGATTGGCCAAGGGATTGGGGATTAAAGAAAAAGTCCAGTCCCCCACTTTTGTTTTAATGAAAATCTATCAAGTGCCAAAAAAGAAATTTTCTTTATGCCATATTGATTTATATCGGCTAAAAAATAAAAAAGATATAGAGTCAATCGGATTTCAGGATTATCTCAGAAATAATGATTATATTTGTGTAATTGAATGGGCAGAGAAGATTAAAAAAATATTGCCTTCAAAAGCCAAATGGATAAAATTTGAATATGTTGATGAAAAAACAAGGAAAATTATAAAATGATTTTAGCGATTGATACAGCAGATAATTTAGCCAAAATCCTCCTTTTCCAATCGTTGGCAAACGGACGTGAAAAGACCATTGAGAAAAAATTTCCAGCCAAACCGATCTCCCAAACCCTTCTTTTGGCAATTGATAAGCTTTTAAAATCCCAGAAAACAACCATCAAAGACCTTAAGGCCATTGTCGTTTTTCAAGGCCCCGGTTCTTATACTGGCTTGCGGGTGGGGATATCGGTTGCCAATGCCTTAGGTTTTACCTTAAAAATCCCGGTTTTTCCCACTAAAGAAAAAGATCTGAAAAAAGCAGTTGCAAAAATTGCCAGTCAAAATTTGCCTAAAAAATTTACCCCAGTTTTCCCAATTTACGGAAAACATTAACTCTGTTACACTTAATATATAACTATGCGTAAATTCTGGATCCCGTTAGGGATTATTGCTCTTATCCTTTATTTATATGCCGTCTACACCGGTACTTCTGCTTATTGGGCTGGCAAGAAAATTTTTTCCGACTCCAACGGCTCTTCGCCCTATTTTTCTTATGGTAGTCCATCGCCCAAACAACTGTCCGAAGAAGGCGATGGCCGGATTAATATTTTGCTTTTGGGTATAGGTGGCGCTAACCATCCCGGCGGCCTTTTGACTGATACAATTATGGTTGCCTCAATTGATCCAGTTAATAAAAAAGTAGCCCTTTTATCAATCCCCCGCGATTTATATACTCCTATTTATGGTGATGCTAAAAATAAAATCAATTATGCCCATGCCTATGGCGAACAATACAAGAAAAATGAAGGTGGTGGGCCAGTGATTTCTAAAAAAACTGTCAGTTGGCTCTTGGATTTACCAATTCATTATTATATCCGGGCCGATTTTACTGGTTTTACAGATTTAATCGATACTCTGGGTGGGGTGGATGTTTATGTCGAAAAAGCCATCAATGATCCATATTATCCAGATGCGAAAATGATTGGGTATGAACCTTTTTCTATTTCCGCCGGTCAGCATCACCTTGATGGGAAAACTGCTTTAAAATATGCCAGATCCCGAGAAACTACCTCTGATTTTGACCGGGCCCGTCGCCAGCAACAAATTCTCCAAGCCCTTAAAGATAAAGCCACCTCAACTGGTATTGTTGCTAATCCCAAAAAATGGAATTTAATTATTCAGGTTTTAGGCAATCACCTTAAAACTGATTTATCGCTGAAAGAAACTGAGCAATTAATCGCTATGCTAAAAGATATAAAAAGTGAAGATATTACAGCTCAAGTTTTGGATAATACCTCTAGTGGACTTTTGACCTCCTCCTCTGGTCAGGCCGGCTATTATTTAGTGCCCAAGGATGGCACCTATCAATCAATTCGTATTTTTACTCATACACTTTTAATTGATCCTTATTTGCAGCAAGAAGGGGCCAAAATTTCGCTTGTTAATGCCACAGGAAAATCTGATTATGAAAAAAAAATAGCCCTATTTCTACAAAGTTATGGTTATAATATAGTAGAGCAATCCAGCGGAAAAACGGAAAAAACAACAACAATCTATGATTATACTGGTGGTAAAGATCCCTATACAATTGAATTTTTGAAAAATCGCTTTCAGGCGAAAGTTGTACCATCCAATGATAAATCAAAAGGAGTTGATATTGAGATTCAAATTGGGCAAAATTATCTAAAGTTGATACAAGATAGTGAAAAAATGGCCAATACCCAAAACTGATACATTAATTTTATTAGGACTCCTTCTTTTGGGGAGTATTGGTTTTTGGTATTTTGAGAAACTCTTGACCTTTAGAATTTTATATCTAATTTTGCTTGCCATCATACTAATTTGGCAATTGCTTCTATCCTCATCTTTTGCCGGTATATATTTATCATATTTTGTAACTTTCTGGGTGCTAATTAATTTATATTTTACGGTCAATATCCCAATTGGTTCACAATTATTTTTCGCCTTTGCTTTAATTCTTAACGGTGTTCATTTATATTTTTTACGAAGTTATCAGAATTTTTGGCCCAATGCCCTTTTGTTTATTCTGATTTTTTCAGAGATTTACATGGCTCTTTCTTTTTGGCCGGCTGATCCTATATCTAAGGCCATGATTTTACTTTTATTTTTTTACTCTTTTTGGGAGGCGGTTGAACTTAATCAAAATCATAGTTTTAATTTAATTTGGCAGCCACTGGTAGTTGTTGGCATTTTATTTTTCTTGACGATTGCCACAACATCCTGGTATACTTTTTAACAGAAGATGAAAAATTTTTTTATTAAGCTAACCAATTTATTTGCTTTCGTGAAAAACAAAATAATTTTAAAAATTATTTTGTATATTTTGGCAGGACTCGTAAGTTTATATGTTTTGGCTTATGTTGGTTTTATTGTCCCTGTTTATAAATATCATAACGAAACCAAATTGATTAAAACTGTTGTTAAAGTTTTTCCTTATCCAGCGACCTGGGTTGGTGGAAAAATTATTTGGGTTAATACGATTTACCAAGAAGTGGCCTATGTCGATCGCTTTAAGGAAGAGGTTAAACAGCCGGTATCAGATCGTGAAAGTTTATACCAATCCTCCCTTGAGCAAAACATTCAAAAGGATCTTTTGCTTTTGGCTGCCTCTCGAGAGGGAATAAAAATTAAAAATAGTGAAGTTGAGGAATTGTTCCAGAAGGAATTAGTGGAAAAGGCAGGAGGAGAGGCCAAGTTTCAAGAAGTGGTGAGTAAAATTTATGGGTTGACAGTTCCGGAGTTTAAAAAACTTGCCTGGAAAGATATGGAAGTTATCATAGCCAAAGAAAAAATTCAAAATGATCTTTTATTGAATATCCAAGTTGCTCATATTTTAATCAAAGACGAAAAACGAGCTAAAGAGATTTTAGAGCGAGTTAAAAAAGGCGAGGATTTTACAGCTTTAGCCAAAGAATTCTCTGAGGATACTGGCTCAAGGGATCAGGGTGGCGATTTGGGATGGGTGAATAAAGGTATGATGGTTGCTGATTTTGAAAATGCTGCTTTTGGGTTAAAGCCGGGAGAAGTTTCAGATTTAGTCAAGACCGAATTCGGGTATCATATTATTAAAGTAGGGGAGAAAAGGGGCCAATTGGATCAAGGTTTTAATGATTGGTTTAATAGCTGGACAAAAAAAATCAAAGTACTAAGATTTATCTATTGGAAAAAATAGTAAAATAGGGTAAAATAGCAAGTAGTGCATCCTCATTGACGAATGGGGTCGTAGCTCAGTTGGTTAGAGCATCTGCCTGTCACGCAGAAGGTCGCCGGTTCGAGTCCGGTCGGCCCCGCCACGTACAAAATCAGAGATTTTTACGTGGTAAGACCACGTTAAATTCCAGAGATTTTTACGTGGCTGAGACCACGTTAAATTCCAGAGATTTTTACGTGGCTGAGACGTTTAATTTCGGAGAAATTATTACGTCTCGCCATGCACAAATAAGATGTATTATTACATTTATGTTCTTCAAAGCAAAAAGGATAAAAGTTTATATATTGGTTATACTACTGATATCAAACAAAAATTAGAAGAGCACAATAAAGGTTATAATAAGTCCACTAAACTTAATCGTCCCTATAGACTTATCTTTTATGAAGCATTTATAGACAAAAAAGATGCCGAAAATCGAGAAGTCTTCTTAAAAAGTGGTTGGGGATGGCGAAGTATAAAGAAATTATTAAATAATTATTTAAAATAGTAGAGCTCTGATACGTTCCTTCGATTCAACTACCATTCAACCCAAAAGGTTGAATTTTTTTAATAGTTTTGTTATAATGCAGAAAGTCAGTTGTACCTTACAAACTGGCCAATAAAACCAAGGAGTGGTGAAGATGAGTCAGCTCAATGACGCGCGGATAAGGAGTTTGTTGATGGCGTGGCAGGATATTGAAGGATGCGATTGTCAACCAACGCAGGCATTCAAATTAATTAAGGATGGAGAGATGCCGGAGTGGTTACGAAGGATTCTGGAAATTGACCAAAGAATCATTCTTCATCCTTTTCCTTTAGAGACAGAATTAACCACGCGAATCGGTCCTTGCTCTTTGGATTTTCCACTTGGTACCCAGATAGCTGAGAGAGTTTCTTCTCAAAATCTTCAACTTTTGGCAGATCGATACTTGCCAGAGGCCATCGGACTCGATGAGGTGGGAGCTAAAGTCCCACTACGCACAATCGATATCACAACTAACTCATTTGTCCTTATGCCCGGTAAGTTCATCCTGGCCCAGACGCGGGAGGTTATATTTCTCCCCAATAACCTTGTTGGCCATGCTACCTCTCGCAGCCGGCATGGTCGGTTGGGTATTACTTCAGTCGGCTCTCCCAAGATCGATCCCGGCTATTATGGTCCGATAACCCTTGAAATTGTCAATCATGGGCCGGACCCGATAGTAATTGAAACCGATGCCATCGCTTGTCAGATGGAGTTTGGGCTACTGATTGAACCCGCCAAGGTTGCGTATTATGACCGTCGAAGCGGGGGAACTTACGGAGGGGGAAAACTGTAAAAGAGATAGTTTCCATGGAGCCAAAAAATAGCCCTTACTTTGCGGCTCCTTTTTTTCTTTCTTTTTAGGTTAAAATTAGGTAGAATTTTAGTAGGAGTGGATCTGTCCGTCAAAGTTCGAAGAGCTAAAAAATAGTGCGGCACGTAAAATCCCTAGGGGGATTAACGTGCCAGCAACGTCAATTTTGCAAAGCAAAATTATACGTAGGCGGGTGTAGTTTAGTGGCAGAATATAACCTTCCCAAGGTTAGGATACGGGTTCGATTCCCGTCACCCGCTCCGACAGTGCCTTTTGGGGCCTTGTCGGAGCGGGTAGATAGAACCCGCGGACGAAAAGGGTATGAAAGAACATTACTTTTGGTTAAGAGAAAGAATTGAAGATAGCAAAGAATCCAAAGGTCACAGGGACGGGCTCTGACACGCCCTTTCGATTCCCGTCACCCGCTTTTTAAATAAAAAAAAGAGGGGCGCATCGCTTCTTGGCGATGCGCCCCATCAATCCGGGTCGAAACTCCTAGAAATCGCACAGTGTTTTCAAGATCTCGGGCCAGGCTGCCAAGCCCGTTACCGGCAACCCTCCCATATTGGTATTGGCCGGTCCTCCTTCGAGATCCGGGCCGATGACCAAGTTGGCCCTGATGAGCCCGTTCGGGGTAGGATTGACCCAGACGTGTCGGAGAGAGAGTTTTCTTTCCGATGGTCTCCAGAAATCTTTCAACGACGGTTTTTGGGAGTGGGATGAAGCTGTTGTTTTTGGGCCGGCATTCTACCTTTGCCTTGCCGTTTAGATTTTGAACGAGGTAGAATACATGGCTCATGTTGTCCATCATGCCTTTGAGCATGATGACTAACTCATTGCCTTGGATTGTCCGGGGTTTGGCCAAAATGTCAACCCCCTCCGGTTTGATCGTTTCCTTGCGCAAACTGACAGGGTTGCTGTTGGCGGCGATGCCCAGCTGGTCGGGAAAAATTATTGTCACCATCCCGACCAGTACCATTGGCGGTACTTCCTCATATTTCAACTACATCACCCCTTTGATGTGATTTGCGTTCCCACCAATCTCTTGGCAGGGTAACAGAAATAGTATACCATAAATACAGACAAATGTCAAGAGTTTTGGGTTTTGCCGCCTTAGCTCAGTGGTAGAGCAACACTTTCGTAAAGTGAAGGTCCCCGGTTCAAATCCGGGAGGCGGCTCCCCTTCAGGGTAAACTCAAACGACATCCGTTATCACTCCTATCTTTTTCTAACGAAAAATGAAACATCTTTTTTCCAAATCAATTTTAATAATGTTGGGTTTATTAATCTTTTTTAATGCGGTTTCTTTTTTACTTTGGCGCTTTTATACCCATTCCTCCCTTATCCCTCTTTATCTTGCCGTTGGTGTTTTAATCTTTAATTTACTTTTAACTTTTTTTGTTAGATTTGAAAAATTATATATCCAAATTCTTATTGCTGGTGCCTTTGTTGTAACGCTCATTGTTTTTATCCTCTATTTTGCTTCAGTTATTGGAGTATATTGATGATAAAAAAATCTTTTTCTTATCGTTTTTGGGAAATCTTTCCTGGAGCGCTGACTTGGACCGCCCTTCTTTTACCGTTGATTTTGTCTTTTTTTCTGCCCGCCGGGGTGGCAATTTTTATAATTCTTTTTGATCTTTACTGGTTTTATAAATCAACTATTATGGGCGCTCACCTTATTTCTGGCTATAACTTTATGAAACATGAGAAAAGAATTCACTGGCTGGATCGCTTAAAAGAATTGCCAAAAGATCAATACAAACCCAGTTGGCATGATATTTACCATGTTTATATGTTAGCAACCTATAGAGAAGATATTGAGATTTTACGCGCTTCCATCCAATCAGCGGTTGACAGCGATTTTCCTCTAAAACAGATTATTTTAGTTTTAGCTATTGAAGAAAGAGATAAAGAAAATGCCCGCCAGATTTCCCAGATCTTAAAAAAAGAATTTGATGGAAAATTTTATGATTTTATTATTACAGAGCACCCGGATGATATTGCTGGCGAGCTGAAGGCAAAAGGCGCCAATCTGCGTTGGGCAGGAAAAAAACTGGAAAAATATCTTAAAGAAAAAAAATTTGATTTTTCCAAAGTTATTGTTACCGCCGCTGATGCCGATACCCGCGTTCATCCAAAATATTTTTCTTGCCTTACTTACAAGTTTTTATTAGAGCCCGACCCCCTCCACTGCTCTTTTCAGCCAATTCCAATTTATGCCAATAATATCTGGGAAGCGCCAGCCCTTTGTAGAGTTATTGCCTTTTCCTCTTCTTTCTGGCAGATGATTGAAGCTACTCGGCCCTGGCGATTAATTAATTTTGCCACCCATGCTATGAGTATGCAGACATTGGTAGAAATAGATTTTTGGGAGACGAGTTGTGTTAATGAAGATTCAAGACAATTTTGGCGTGGTTATTTTAAATTCCAAGGTGATCATAAAGTTGTGCCAGTTTTTGTGCCGGTTTATATGGATGCGGTGTTGTCAGATAATTTTTGGCTTACTTTAAAAAATCAATATAAACAAAAGCAGCGTTGGGCCTATGGTATTGAACATTTGCCTTATATTATGAAATCAGCAATTAAAGATAAGACAATTTCCTTTTGGGATAAGGCAGTAAAAATTTATCGTTTAATTGAGGGTAATTTTTCTTGGGCAACCGCCAGTTTTTTCATTGCCTTTGTTGGTTGGTTACCACTTTGGTTTGGACCTGGTTTTCGTTCGACAGTGTTGGCCATGAATCTTCCTTTTCTTGCCCGCATCCTTTTAGCTTTAACTTGGATAGGGTTATTAATTTCTGCAACTATTTCTATTTTGCTTTTACCTACCCCTCCGCCCGGCTATAAAAAAAATACTCTTAAAATGATTGCCCAGTGGATTTTAATTCCCATTGTTGCTATCTTTTTCTCATCTATTCCAGCAATTGATGCCCAAACTCATTTGATGCTCGGTAAATATTTAGGTTTTTGGACAACGCCGAAGACAGTTAAAAAACAATGAAAAGAATCATTCAAAGTCAAACTTCCCACCAATTTATAAAATTTTGTTTAGTCGGCGGTTTGAGTGCTCTTGTTGATTGGAGTATTTATATTTTCTTAACCCGGCTTTTTGGTTTTTGGGCGACTTATTATATTGGCGCTAAGGCTATTTCCTTTGTAATTTCAGCCTGTGGTAACTTTTATCTCAATCGTCGTTTTACCTTTCGCAGTACCAGTCGTAAAGTTACCCGCCAAGCCATTATATTTTTTATCGTTGCCACAACTGGTTTGTTTTTAAATACTGGTTTTATGTATTTAATGGTTGAAAAAGCGCATCTTTATGATCTTATTGCCTTAGTTATTGCCACCGGCGTGGTGACTTTTTGGAATTTTACTGCCAATAAATTTATTACCTTTAAAGAGAAGAGGGATTGATTTATTGTTGATTTAAGGGTAGGATATATAAAGTGCTACAATTAAGATAACGGGGACTGGCCTAATGGTAAGGCGCTTGGTTTGGGACCAAGAGATTCGCGGTTCGAATCCGCGGTCCCCGATTGGGGTGGTAGAGCGTCCCGACGTAACGTCGGGAAGGTCCCGAGTTCGAGTCTCGGCACCCCGACCATAAGAGACATTGAGAGTTTTCGGAAGAAGGTACGCGCTCGCTTCGCTCGCGCGCTGGGGGGATTTTATTCTGATT
>CAYYXM010000002.1:0-19692 GCA_964475725.1 uncultured Candidatus Saccharibacteria bacterium
AATTGGGATCGGACACAAAAGGCCTTTGATGCTATAGCTAAAGGGAAAGGAACAGCAATATCGTCAGCATTGGAAGGTTTGGCCTCTGCCTATGGCAAGGGTCAAAGGGATGAATTTGTGGAGCCAATGGTAGTAAATGTAGGTAATGCCCCCTTAGCTACTGTTAGTCCAGAAGATACCGTCATATTTTTTAATTTTCGCGAAGATCGAGCAAGGCAACTGACCTCCCTTTTTCTTAAAAATATGCCAACAGTTCATTTTATTACCTTTACTGCCTATTCTCCAGATTTAAAAACAGAGGTGGTTTTCCAACAAGTTAGCATGAAAAATGTTTTGGCAGAAGTTCTATCTGCCCAAAATTTAACTCAAGTTCATATCGCCGAGACGGAAAAATATGCCCATGTCACCTATTTTTTTGACGGCGGCAGACAATCTCCATTTCCTGGCGAAAAATATATAGTAGTTCCTTCTTGTAAAGTTAAAACCTATGATTTAAAGCCCGAGATGTCGGCCAACGATATAAAAGATCAATTTCTAAAATATTTTCAGACAAATAAGCCAGATTTCTCTTTGATAAATTTTGCCAATGGTGATATGGTAGGTCATACTGGCAATTTTAAGGCAACTATTATAGCGGTAGAAACCGTTGACAAGTGTTTGGCAGAAATTATTCCCATAGTTTTAAAAAGTCAGACAACCATTATTGTTACGGCGGACCATGGCAATGCCGAAGAAATGACACGTTCTCATGGCACAGGTGAAGATACCGAGCATTCTACATATCCAGTTCCATTTATTATTATAGATGGAGAAAAAACATTTTCCGATCCGGGGCAAAGTGTTAAATCTGATTTGGCAGTCAAACCTGCTGTTGGAGTTTTAGCTGATGTGGCACCAACTATTTTGGATATTATGGAAATTACTAAACCAGTCGAAATGACTAGTCAATCATTAAAAGGATTATTTTGAGATGGCCAAAACAAGAGTGTTTCTATTAGTTTTAGATGGTTGGGGTGTTGCCCCAGCCTGGGGTGGTAATACAATAGCCATTGCTTCTACACCAAATTATGATCATCTTTGGCAAAAATACCCGCGGACTACTTTGTATGCCAATGGATCATATGTTGGACTGCCTGGCCATGAAATGGGAAATTCAGAAGTCGGCCATTTAAATATTGGTTCTGGTCGTGTTATTGCTTTAGATTCAACAAAAATTACTGCCTCGATTGAAGATGGTAGTTTTTTTGAAAATCCTCGTTTGAATGAGGCTATTGACCATGCCCAAAAGCGCAATGGTAATCTTCATATTTTAGGATTATGTTCTGATGGCGGAGTTCATTCTGATATTGGCCATCTTTGGGCAATCCTTGAACTTTGCCAGAAAAAAAATTTTAATCGAGTTTTTGTTGATGCTATCACAGATGGCAGGGATTCTGAACCAATGTCTGCCCAAACCTTTGTTTCCCAAATCGAAGACAAGTTTAAAAAATTAGGTTTTGGTCAAATTTCAACAGTCGGTGGCAGATATTATTATATGGATAGAGACCGGCGCTGGGAGAGGACAGAGCTTGCTTACAATGCTATGGTCAAAGGTCAAGGATTAACCGCCCCTTCTGCTTTAAAAGCTATCTCTAATTCCTATACTCAAGGCAAAACTGACGAGTTTATAACTCCTACTGTTATAGTTGGCAACAATAACAAACCTGTTGGGTTGGTAAAAAGTGGCGATTCGATTATCTTTTTTAACTTTCGATCAGACAGGGCGCGACAAATTTCCCAAACTTTCATGGCAGATGAGTTTGGCTATTTTCCTCGCGGAGATAAAATAGACCACCTTTATTTTATTGGTATGATTCCTTATGGTTATGAGCAAGAAATTGCTTTAGGGCTAAAGAGTGCTTTTGGAACTTTTGCAATAAAAAATGGTTTGTCTGAAGTATTATCAAATTTAGGTTTATCTCAACTTCATATTGCCGAGACAGAAAAATATGCTCATGTTACTTACTTTTTCAATGGTGGTAGAGAAGAATTACTACCCAAGGAAGAACGAATTCTTATTCCTTCTTCTAAAGTTAAAACTTATGATTTAAAGCCAGAAATGTCAGCACCTGAGATTACAAAAAAGATATTAACTGCTTTAGGGGGAAAGTGGGATTTTATAATTGGTAATTTTGCCAATGGTGATATGGTAGGTCATACTGGCAATTTTAAGGCGGCAATTTTGGCGGTAGAAGCAGTTGATAAATACTTAGGACAACTATCTACTACTAGTTTAGAGAATAACTGGGTAATGATAATTACAGCCGATCATGGTAATATAGAAGAGATGATTTTTCCCCAAACAGGAGAAAAGGCAACAGAACATTCAAAAAATCCGGTGCCTTTTATTCTCGTTGGGAAATTCGATAAAAAGCCAATTTTACGTATTGACGGCGTATTAGCTGATATCGCGCCAACGATTTTAGATTTAATGGGTATTGAAAAACCGAAAGAAATGACAGGGAAGAGTTTAATTGTTAGCTCTCCCCAACCTGTGAATACAGAGAATGATTGGGACCAAACTTCATAGCTACTAATTCTCTACAGTTTTACATCTTTAACAATTTTAACAGATTTAAGGTAAGCGCCCGCCTCGACTCCAGTTGATAATTGGATGATTGGAGGATTGGGAGTCCCCTATTCATCTATTCATCTAATAATCTAATCATCCTGAGCCCCGCTAAGCGGGGCTCAGGAGCGGAGGGGTATGGATATAAAGACAAAAGTTGAATCAAAGGTTAATTTTGACAAAAGGGAAAAACAATACAAGCCAATTGTTCTATTAGTTTTAGATGGTTGGGGTTTATGTCCTGCTTGGGGTGGTAATGCTATTACTATGGCCGGTCCTCAGCATTTTAATTATTACTGGCGAAATTACCCTCACGCCATCCTACAATCTTTTCGTTTAATTGCCGGTTTTTTTGGAAAAGTTGGTAATTCGGAAGTTGGTCATGCCAGTCTTGGCGCTGGGAGAATTGTTTATCAAGATAGTGTTGATATTTCTCAATCGATCAAAAATGGATTTTTCTTCAAAAATCCAGTATTGCTTTCAGCTATTAAACTTGCCCAACAAAAAGGTCGTCGTCTTCATTTAATTGGTCTTCTGTCTGATGGTGCGATTCACTCCCATACCCAACATTTATATGCGCTACTGGAGATGATTAAATCACAAGGTGTTAATGAGCTCTACATTCATCCAATTTTAGATGGTATTGATACCCTGCCAACCGATGGTTTGCATTTTGTTAGGCAGCTTTGTGACTTCTTGGGTAGAAATCAAATCGGTCAAATTGCAACACTGTCTGGTCGTTTTTATGCTATGGATCGAGATGGTAATTTAGATCGGGTAGCTAAAGCCTATCAGGCAATGGTTTTAGGACAAGGTAATTTAACTGACGATGATCCTCCAACTGCCCTATGCCGGCAGTATCAGAAAAATATTGATGATTTTGGTTTACCACCAATTGTTTTTACTAAGAACAAACAGCCTATCGGTACAATTAGGGACGGGGATATTGTAATTTGTTGGAATTTTCGCTCTGACAGAATGCGGCAGCTTATTCGCAGTTTCTTAGATCCCCATTCCTATCGAAAATTTATTTTCTTTAGAACTTTAAAAATTCTAAATATTAACTTAGTTACTTTAACATCTTATCATTTAGATGATTTAAAAGTTATAGTTGCTTTTAAACCAGCTAAAATTAAAAATCATTTAACAGAAATTTTATCGCAAAAGGGATTTAAACAGTTGCATGTGGCTGAATCTGAAAAATTAGCTCATGTAACCTACTTTTTTAATGGCGGTGTTGAGCAGGAATATCCTGGGGAACAACGTATTATTATTCCCTCCCTCAAATCAGGAAACTTAACTGCTCATCCAGAAATGTCAGCTAACGAAATTAAAAAGGCAGTAATCGATGGCGTACGCTGCGATAAATACGATTTTATTCTGGCTAATTTTGCCAATGTCGATATGATTGCTCACACCGGCAACATTGAAGCATCAGTTAAAGCTATTGATATCGTAGATAACTGTTTGGATGAAATTATTAAAGAAACGCAGAAAAAAGGTGGTGTTGCTATTATTACGGCTGATCATGGTAATGCTGAACAAGTTGTTCAACTCCAACAAGCTGAACCAGAAACTTTGCATACCTTAAATCCAGTACCCTTTATTTTAGTAGCTTCTGACAGGCAAAAAACTACTGGTAAAATTGAAACCGTTGGTCAGAGTTTACTTGCCCAAATAATTACTACTCCCTATTCTTTAGCTGATGTGGCGCCAACTATATTAGAACTATTAAATATTCCTAAACCTTATGAAATGAGCGGTCATAGTCTTTTAGATGATTTGCACTAGGGTTGAATTCTTAACCCATTTTTGTTAAAATTAGACCAAGGCCTCTAAAGGGCCATTAGCTCAATTGGTAGAGCGCGTGCATGGCATGCACGAGGTTAGCGGTTCGATTCCGCTATGGTCCACCAGATAATATTTAGGAGGAAAGATGAAACGAATAATATTTATTATCGTTATGGCTGGTGTCATTATTGGATTAGTAAGTTATTTCTCTCTATCTCGCAGTTCATCAGATCAAACCCAAGCTATTCGACAAGCAAAGAAGTTATTTACCCAGCAGAAAGAACTGGGTATTGATATGGCTAATGGTCCATGTTTGGGACAGGTTTGGGAAGACTGGGTTTTAGATATTGCTCACAAACCACGCCAAGCAGTCGATGATGAGCCCCAGAATCAATGTTTAGAATACACATTAGGTAAAGTACATCATTTTGTTGAATTAGATCCAGAAGGAAATTTTATTAGAGCAGAGTAATGGATTACAATTTTACAGCAATTGAAAAAAAATGGCAAAAGATCTGGTCTAAATCAGGACTATTTAACGCAAAAGATTTTGATAAAAGGCCAAAATTTTATTGTCTTGATATGTTTCCTTATCCATCAGGATCTGGTTTACATGTTGGTCATTGGCGAGGTTATGTTTTATCCGATACTATGGCCCGTTTTTATAAAATGCAAGGCAAAAATGTTTTGCATCCCATGGGCTATGATGCCTTTGGACTGCCGGCCGAAAATGCAGCAATAAAAAAAGGAATACACCCCAAAAAATTTACCTATCAAGCAATAGAAAAATTTGATCGACAGCTTCGACAACTGGGAGCAATGTATGATTGGGAAAGACGCCTAGTTACATCTCTTCCTTTATATTATAAATGGACCCAGTGGTTATTTTTACAATTATACAAAAAGGGTCTTGCTTATAGAAAAGAGGCCCAAGTTAATTTTTGTCCTTCCTGCCAGACAGTTTTAGCTAATGAACAAGTTATTGACGGCCAGTGTGAACGCTGTGAAAGTGAAGTTGAAAAAAAGGTTCTAAAACAGTGGTTTTTTAAAATCACCGATTATTCCCAGCGGCTCTTGGATGATTTGGAGAAAATTGATTGGCCCCAGCGTGTTAAGATTATGCAGAAAAACTGGATTGGTCGCTCGCAGGGCGCAATGATTAAATTTAAAGTTGCTGGGGGAAATGAAGTAATTGAAGTCTTTACCACCAGGCCAGATACTTTGTATGGGGCAACATTTATGGTTTTGGCTCCAGAGCATCCATTAATTTTAAAAATTACAAAAGCCTCCAATAAGGCAAGAGTTGAAAAATATATTAATGAAACTTTAAAAAAGAAAGAATGGGAGAGAGAAAGTGGAAAAGGGGAAAAAACTGGCGTATTTTTAGGCAGTTATGCTATAAATCCTATCAATAACCAAAAAATTCCCATTTGGACGGCTGATTATGTTTTAACTAGTTATGGCACTGGAGCAGTGATGTCTGTTCCAGCTCATGATAAGCGTGATTTCCAGTTTGCTAAAAAATTTGATTTGCTCATTAATGTTGTAATCTCTAAAGATGGCAAGAACATAAAGGATTTGTCAGAGGCATATGAAGATATCGGAAAAATGATCAATAGTGGAAAATATAATGGTTTGGATGCTATTGAAGCTGGCAAAGAAATCGTCAAGGATTTAAAAAATGCTGCACGTCCGGCCGTAAATTATCGATTGAGAGATTGGTTAATTTCTCGCCAGCGCTATTGGGGCGCACCAATACCAATAATCTATTGTGAAAAATGTGGCGAAGTTCCTATTCCGGAGAAAGATCTGCCTGTTTTATTGCCAGAAAATATTGAGTATAAACCAACCGGTCAATCCCCTCTTTTAAATATCAAAGAATTTGTCAATGTCCCCTGTCCCAAATGTCATAAAATGGCCAAACGGGAAACTGATACGATGGATACTTTTGTTTGTTCTTCTTGGTATTATCTTCGTTATACTGATCCCAAAAATGATAAAGCCTTTGCCGATTGGAAGAAAATTGATTATTGGTGTCCTGTTGATTTATATATTGGTGGCATAGAACATGCCATTTTGCATTTATTATATTCAAGATTTGTTGCCAAAGTCTTATATGATTTAAAATTAATTTCTTTTGATGAACCCTTTAAAAAATTATTCAATATTGGGATGATTTACCTCCACGGGGCAAAAATGTCCAAATCAAAAGGCAATGTTATTTCTCCTGATGAATTGATTACAAAATATGGTACAGATAGTTTGCGCGGATATGAATTATTTATTGGGCCGCCTGATCAAGATAGTGAGTGGAATCCTAATGGCATTACTGGTGTTTTTCGGTTTTTAGAGAAATTATGGAATATAATCCAAGGCGAATTAAGCAGTGAGGATAGAAATCAATATCTTATAAATCTAGTGGTTAAAAAAGTAACCCAAGATTTAGATAATTTTTCTCATAATACTGCTATTGCTCATTTAATGGAAACTTTAAATAAATTAGATAAACCTTCTCAAAAGGAAATGGAGATTTTTATACAACTTTGCGCTCCATTTTTCCCACACATAAGCTGTGAAATATGGCAAAAATTAGGCCAAAAAGACTGTATTTTTGACGCCTTATGGCCTCAATACGATGAAAATGTGCTTGTGCTTAAAAAAATAACACTACCAGTCCAAATTAATGGCAAATTAAAGGGAGTTGTTGAAATTGATCAATCGCAAAAAGAAGATGAGATTGTTGAAATTGCCAAACAAAATCCAAAAATTTCTGATTGTATTTCTCGTAAAAAAATAGAAAAAGTTATCTATAGATCTGGTAAAATTTTAAATTTTGTGATAAAATAAGAACCATTACCTTCGGTAAGAACCTTGTTTTATCATTTTGTGATAAAATAACACTGATGGATAGAAAATTAAATATTCCAGTTGCTGATGTTTTACAAGAAGCTGGTAACTTTATAGAAGAATCAATTTGTATAAAGATGTCTGGCGAAGCCAGAGATTTCTTCGCCGAAGGCGATCAAATTGATTCTTGCGAAGATTTAAAATTTCTCAGACCCATTATCGGACAAATTAAATTTGTATCGACAAATAACGATATCATTGGATATTTCAAGATAGAGAGCGAGATTGAACAAATCTGTAGTCGTTGCGGCATTGACTTTCCTCTTAAAAACTTGTTGAGTTTTAATCAAGTTTTTACATTTGACAATAGTGAGGAAAATTTACAAATTAATAAAAATAAAACTATAAATATATTTCCAGTTGTCATACAAGAAATTATTCTTGCTATTCCAATTAAACCATTATGTAAAAAATGTAAGGAGTGAAAAAATGGCAGAACCAAAGAAAAAAT
The DNA here is from genome assembly GCA_964475725.1 of uncultured Candidatus Saccharibacteria bacterium. Lineage (GTDB taxonomy): Bacteria > Patescibacteriota > UBA1384 > CAYYXM01 > CAYYXM01 > CAYYXM01. Next base: position 7,758 of record CAYYXM010000002.1, read on the forward strand.
TAACACGAGCACGAAGAGATAAAAGAAGGGCAGGACGCAAATATATTTTGTCTTCTCTTTCAATATGTCCCAAATGTAAAATCTCTCGGCCAAATTATACTGTATGTCCAGTTTGTGGTTTTTACAAAGACAAAATAGTTATTAAAAAGGAAGAAAAGAAGAAGTAAAAAATCATGAATAGGCATTTGACACGTATTGTTGCTCTACAATCTTTATATGAATGGGATTTTCGCCAAAAAGATCCATTAGATATTATTGTTGGAAGGAATGTAGAATATTATGGTACAGATGTGGACAAAAAATATTTAGAAAAAATTATTAAGGGTGTAGAGAAAAAAAGAAAAGTAATTGACCAGCGGATTAAAAAGGCAGCGCCAGAATGGCCGATTGAACAAATAGCCTTGATTGATAAAAATGTTTTACGCTTATCAATTTATGAACTTCTTTATTCTGACGAAGTTCCACCCAAAGTAGCGATTAATGAAGCAGTAGAACTGGGCAAACATTTTGGCGGAGAAAATTCCAGCAAATTTATTAATGGAGTGTTAGGAACTTTATTTCGTCAATCAAAAAAATATCGAGGAGAAATCGATGAAAAAACCGCAAAATCTTAATAATTTTGAAAAAAAGATAGAGATTGATTTTAAAGACAAAAAAATTTTGCAACAAGTTTTTATTCACCGCTCTTTTTTAAATGAAAATCCAGAGAAACACCTTAATCATAATGAAAGATTAGAGTTTTTAGGCGATGCTGTCTTAGAATTTATTGTTACGGAATATTTATATCAAAATTATCCAGATCCAGAGGGAGAATTGACTTCTTGGCGCTCTGCCCTTGTTAAAGGTCGAACCCTTTCCGATTTAGCTAAAGACTTAGACATGAATGAATATCTACTGTTATCTCGCGGCGAGGCTAAATCTGAAGGCAGGGCCCGTGAGTTTATATTAGCTAATGCCTATGAGGCATTAATCGGCGCAATTTATTTAGATCAAGGTATGGATAAAACTACACAGTTTGTTAATAATCATCTAATAAAACTTTTACCAGAAATAATTCAAAAAGGTCTCCATCGTGATCCTAAAAGTTATCTTCAAGAAATTTTTCAAGCGAAAGAAAAAACAACTCCAATTTATAAAGTAATCAAAGAAATTGGTCCCGATCATAATAAAGAATTTATCATTGGAGTTTTTATTGGTAATAGACTTTTAGGCGAGGGCAAAGGCAATTCTAAACAATTAGCCCAAAGAGCTGCTGCTAGTGCAGTTTTGTCCAAATTAAAGTTAGAGTAATTTTTTGAGATCTTGATATTTTTGATAAAAAATTCAAAGTAGGCTTTTAAGTTCTTTATATTTTTGGTGAGCTTTTGGTTGTAAGTAATCTACTGGATAATAATTTTCCGGTAAAAAGGGATCACTGGCAAGAGTTTTGGCATAAAGGTAGATTATTTTTTTTATTTCATAAGTTTTTAGATGACTTGGAGGGACTTTTAACAATTTATCAACTTTTTGAATAAAATTTTTATATTCTTTATTAAGGTTTTCAATGTTTATTTTAGATAAAATATATCTAAATAAATCGGGATTTGCATAAATTGTGATTATAATGGCTTGATTTTCAGCCTTATATTTCTTAATAAAATTTTGAATTTTATTACTGGTATTAATGTGAGGAGTAATCCAAAAACCGGCATCTAAATTAATAAGATTTAAATTATTTAAAGACCTACGCAGCTGATCTCTTTTTTGTCTATCACTTTCAGGTAGATTATATAATACAGCTAACCACTGGTTGCTATTATTTCTTTTTTGGTGAAGTGCAATTAATATTTGATTGATTTGGGTCCGGCCAACAGTAGTTAATTTATATGTTGGTCCTTGGGCATGAATAGCTTTTAAAGCTAATCCTCTCTTTTCTAACTGTGCAAGAGCTCCCGCTGCTTTTCTTTTGCCCCAACGTTGGAGTCGAAATAAAGGGATTTCTCCCTCATCTTCTAATAATATTAATATTTCTTCAGCTGTTTTTAGCATTTAATTACCTTATGATTATATATATCATGAGGTTAAAAATTTGTCAATGCCCGAACGTATTATAATTGAATAGATTTCCCCGCGGCTTGCCGCGGGGTACTGCCACAGGGAAAGTTTGAAAACCGCAAGATTTTCAATAAGAATATCAATTAAAATCCCTGTGGCTTGCCACAGGGATTTTAAAGTATTTAGATCCAGATAAAATTATTAAATCCCCAATCTAAAAGTTGTCTTGCCGCTTGGGCACTGGCAGTTGGTGAATTTGTGTACGTATTTAAAACAACAGCAATTAAAAGATGCCCATTACGTTTTGCAGCAGCCACAAGATTGTGTCCGGCAGTAGGTGTAAAACCCGTTTTGACCCCTAGAATGCCCTCATAATACATTTCATCTGTAACAAGTCGATTGGAATTTTTTAAGGTATGATGAATAGAGCCATCTTTAGAGGATATAGAGAATCCTGGCGTTTTAACAATTTCACAAAATAAAGGATAAGTTAGGGCGTATTTTGTTAAAAGTGCCAAATCAAAGGCAGAGCCGACTGTTTTTTCATCAAGTCCTGCAGGATCGGTAAAATTAAATGTTTTTAAATTTAAACTTTGGCTTTTTTCATTGGCCTTTTTAATAAAATTATCTTCCCCTGGTCCAAAACCCTCTGCCAAGGCTGTAGCAGCATCATTGCCAGAATTAATTAATAATCCGTATAATAAATTTTTAGCTGAAATAATTTCACCTTGTTTTAATCCTATATCTGAGCCAATAATAGTACTTGCTTTTTCACTAACTGTGATGTCTTTGTCTAATTGATTTTCTTCTAAAACTAAGATTGCTGTCATAATTTTAGCCGTCGAGGCAAGTGATACTGCATTAAATCCATTCTTTTCATATAAAATAGTGCCACTATTGGGATCATAGAGAATTGCATTTTGAACTGAAAGATATAGACTAACTTGTTTCGTGGCTGAGGGGATAGGAACAAGGGAAGGTAAGAGTGGAAGAAGGGATGAAGTTTGAGTACCTTTAATTCTCGTTACATTTGATAAATTTTTAGTTTGAGAATTAACATTAGGTTTTCGGGCAGTTTTATAAAAAAGAGTAAAAGATGCACTAACAAAAATTAAAGCTATTATAACAATAACAAAATTTTGCCATTTTGACCCACCTTTTTTGAATGGAAGAGGTTTATAAATATAATTGCTATTCATCGACTTGTATATGGAGCTCTTTTAATTGTTGGTTGGAGATTTCTCCAGGTGCACCCATCATCAAATCTCGTCCGTCACCGGTTTTCGGAAAGGCAATAACTTCTCTAATATTTGGTTCGCCAGTTAAAATCATTACTATTCTATCAATTCCAGGTGCAATTCCTCCATGTGGCGGAACGCCATATTCAAAGGCCTCTAATATATGACCGAATTTTTCTTTAATTTCTGGGGTATTATAGCCTAAAATTTCTAACACCTTTGTTAAGACTTCCTTTTCATGGCTTCTGATACTTCCTCCACCAACTTCCATACCATTGAGGACTAAATCGTATTGAGTTGTTTTAATTTTCTCAAAATCACCTTTTAAAAGTTTTTCTTTATCTTCTGGCAAGGGGCTTGAGAAAGGATTATGCGTAAAAGTCCATTGGCCTTCCTTGTTTTTTTCAAAGAAAGGAAAATCTTTTACCCAACAAAAAGCTAGTTCATTGATATCTTTTTTGTTTTTTCTTAAATCAGGTTTATCTGTTTTATATTTACTGATAGCGTCATCGTAAGATAAGATGGGGAAAGGAATTTGAGATATTTTTTTATCTGGCGTTACTTTTTTAACCATTTCAACCATCATGTTTTCTACTAAATCCATAACATCTTTTTGCTCTACAAAACTCATTTCTATGTCAAGTTGAGTATGTTCAACTTGTCTGTCTCCTCGGGGATCCTCATCGCGAAGACATTTAGCAATTTGGAAATATCGTTCAATGCCGCCTACCATCAAAAGTTGTTTAAATTGTTGCGGTGATTGTGGTAGGGCATAGAATTGACCAGGATGTGAGCGGGAGGGAACAACAAAATCTCTTGCTCCTTCCGGTGTTGATTTTGTTAGAATTGGCGTTTCAATTTCAATAAATCCCCTATCTTCCATATATTTGCGCATAAATGAAATAACTTTGTGGCGAAGGCGTAAATTATTTCTGACCCGATCCGTTCGAATATCAAGATAGCGGTATTTCATTCTGATATCTTCGGAAATATCTTTAGTGTCTTTGTTTAATTCAAATGGTGGGGTTTTGGCTTGGGAGATAATTTTTAAAGATTGCCCATTAAGTTCTATCTTGCCGGTTTCTAATTTAGGATTTTCCATACCCTTGGGTCGCTCCCTCACAGTACCTTCAATTTCTACCACATCTTCATTTTTCATTTTTTGGGCTTCTTTATAAGCAGCTGTATCTGGCGGAAAAACAACTTGCAAATAGCCGGTAGAATCCCTTAAGTCAATAAAAATCAGCTTGCCATGGTCACGGCGAGTGGCAACCCAGCCGGCAACTGTAACTTTTTGGCCAATTTTATCCAGTAATTCGTTAATATACGTTTTTTTCATGGTATTTTAATCTTACCACAAGACAAAGGATTTTACATCCTAATTTGAGCCTGGAATTGACTAATAAGAGTTTGTCTAGCTTTGTCCATTATTTGATTAGCCTCCCCGTCTGTCAGCGATTTTTTAAGATCTTGCAAAATTATATGGTAAGCGACACTTTTTTTATCTTTACCAAATTTCTCTGATTGGAAAGTATCAAATAATTCAACAATAAATATTTTATCATCAACTTTTTCAATTACCTCTTGAAGAGAATCTTGAGAAATATTGTTTTTTACAACAAAGGAAATATCGAAAGTTGCGGGCGGAAATTTAGAAACTGGCCGATAAGGATTAAGTTGCATGGTCTTGAGATCCCATTTAATATCTTTTTGTGTTAATTGATTTAATATTTGTTGGTCTAGGATGAAACAAAAGAGATTTCCCCTTTTAATTTTGTACAAGTCAAGAAGATTTCGATCAAGTTTTCCGACTTTAATATTTATATTTTCAACTTTCCATAAATTCTTAATTACCCCAATGGTTTTATCTAAAACGTCATTGTTATCAGCTATTGCCAAAAATTGGACTTCTTCGCTATTACTTTTGAAGATATGACCAATTTCAAAAACAGCAATGTTTTTAGCCCATGGATTACGACTCATTTGTTGTAGAAGGGAAGCCAATAAATCAGTTCGCAGATACTCGGTCTCTGGCGATAAAGAATTGGATAAAGCAAGAGCTTGTTTTGCATCAACTTGTTTGGCGGAAACCAAAGGGTAGCCAATAAGCTCCATAAAGCCATTTTCTACCATTAAATCAGTTAAAACCTGTAAAAGTCGATAATCTTTTGGTAATGCTTTTTTGTCTTGGGCAGCTAATTGTATTTTGGGGATTTGATTATAACCATAAAAACGGCCAACTTCTTCCGCTAAATCCTGCCAAAAATAAATATCAAACAAGCGCCAGAAAGGCACTTCGGCTTGATTTTTGTTAATTTCAAAGCCGTATTGTTGTAAGGCTTTATTAATCTCTAGCGGGGAGTATTTTGTTCCTAAAAGATGATTAATTTTATCGCAGGAAAATTCAATAATTCGTTTTTTGTAAGGAAGGGCGATAGATTGAATCTCCCCTATTTTTACATCAGGCAAGATTTTCCCAATGGTACTGGCGGCCCAGTCTAAGGAGGGTTTAGCAATCAAAATATCCACTCCCCTTTCGTAGCGATAGGAGGCATCAGTTTGAAAATTCAATGCTTTAGCAGTTTGACGGATAGTAATTGGATCAAAAACAGCAGCCTGCAAAATAATGGTTTTAGTATCTTGGGAAACTTGAGAGTTTTCTCCTCCCATAATGCCGGCTAAATCAATAATTCTTTGTTTATCCTCAATTATGATAGCACCCTCTGGTAGATTATGATCTTTGCCATCCAAAGTAGTAATTTTCTCGCCTTTTTGGGTTGGTCTAACTTTCATAATTTGACCTAAAACCTTATCATAATCAAAGGCGTGCATGGGTTGACCCAATTCCAGCATCACAAGATTAGTAATATCAACAATGTTATTGACAGGCCGGAAGTCAAAAGCTTTTAATTTTTTCACCAGCCATTCCGGTGAGGGACCGATTTTAACATTGTCAATAAGGCGGTAAATATAGGAAGGGCAGAGTTTTTGGGAAGAAATTTCAAGTTTGAGCGGTTTATTAATTGGGTTGGTAGAAACAGAAGGAATAGCAAATTTTATCTTTTGACCAGTTTTAGCCCCAATTTCCCGGGCCACACCCAAAATAGATAAACAATCGCCTCTGTTTGGTGTTATTTCAAGATCCAATACATCATCTTTAATGCCTTCCACATTTAAACCAGCCGATGTTAAAATTTCCACTAGTTTTTCTTGTGGTGGCAGATCAACAATTTTTTTAAGATGATTGGTTGAAATAATCATTTTAAATTTTAAAATTGCTTTAAAAACCTAAAATCACCCTGGTATGGCATTCTAATATCGTCCATGCCGGTTAGAATCATCAAAAGCCGGTCAATGCCCATCCCAAAGGCAAATCCCTGCCACCTTTGGGGGTCAACACCCATGTTTTGCAGAACTTCTGGATGAATCATGCCAGAACCCAATATTTCCAGCCATTTGCCTTTATAAAATATGGCCAAATCCATACCCGGCTCCACAAAAGGATAATAGGCAGGAAAAATTTTTGTTTTAATATTTTCGCCAAAAATCTTTTTAACAAATTCATCTAAAATCCAAATCAAATTGCTCATTTTAATATTTTTATCAATGGCAAAGCCCTCCAGTTGATAAAAAGTCGCTTCGTGAGTGGCATCAGTTGCCTCATGGCGGTAGCATCTACCCGGGACAATAATGCGAACAGGTGGTTTGCGCGTTTCCATTGCTCTTATCTGTACCGGAGAGGTGTGAGTCCGCAAAACTCTACCATCTTTTAGGAAAAAAGTATCTTGGACATCTCGAGCGGGATGAGTCTTGGGAATACGAAGGAGATCAAAATTATATTTCTCCTCTTCTATCTCTGGTCCTTGGACAATTTCAAATCCCATATCCTGGAAAACTTTACAAGACTTGCGTAAAAATGTTGTAATTGGATGATAATGTCCTATCATTGTTTACTCTTTTTAGAGCTCTCTCTTCTAAAATATAATTCTATGAGGATTAAAGCAACAACTAAGATTATTGTCTCCCACACTGATAATACCCGGATGGTTTGTAAAAAAAGCAAAAAAACTGCACCGGCAGCAATTAAAAAACCTTGCCGAAAAGCAGGTTTTAATTGAGAAAAAATAACTTCACGATTGGAAAGCGAAACTTTTAAATAAAAATTGATTAAAGTGATTGAGCCGAGTAAAATTATAAAAATGGAGGCAAAAAATAAACTTTTTTGTAAGATATCAGCTTGGTATGGATCAACACTAAAAAGTAGAAAAATAAACAACCCCAAAGCTATCAGCATGGAAGAAAATAGTAAAAAGGTATAATATCGTAAACTCATAATCATTTCTTTTTAATTTTATTTAAAAGTTCTTCTATTCTTTGGGCATGGGCTATTGATGTATCGAAAATAAAAGTTAATTTTGGAATAAATTTCCAGCGAAATTTTAAAGCCAAATGATGTTGCATCTCCGGTGCTTTCATTTGAAGAAAATCAAGAATCTCGCTCTCCTTAATTTTATGGGGGGAAGTTTCTAAAAAGCTTACAAAAACCTGAGCTGATTTTAAATCAGGACTAGTATTAACATCAGTAATTTGAATTAAAGTTTCAAAAGGTAAGGAAAAATTATAAATGAGATATGATAATTCTTTCTGAAGCTCACGATTAATTTGCAGTATTCTCTTGGTTGCCATATATTATCGCTTTTGCCATTGAGGTGCGCGGCGAGCTCTTCTAAGCCCTGGTTTTTTCCGCTCCTTTATCCTTGGGTCACGAGTTAAAAAGCCATTTTTTCGAAGCACTGGCTTTAATTTTTCATCAAAGTTGACCAATGCTCGAGCTACGCCCAACCGAAGAGCTCCAATTTGAGAAGAAACACCGCCTCCCATAATTTTAGCATCAATATTAAACTTTCCTTCTAATCCAACGACTTTAAATGGTGCAAAGGCATCTTCAATATTTTGATCTTTTCCATTAATTGTTAATTTGCCCTCACCCTTTTCTAAAAGAACTCTGGCAATAGCAGTTTTACGCCGTCCCAAACCATAAAATTTATTATTTTTTTTCATCTGTTTCCTTAGTAAAACAAATTCGTGATAAAAAAACTTTTTTTAATCTATTTTTGGGTAGCATTCCAGCAACAGCTTTTTGTATAATTATTTTAGGATTTTTGGCTAGCAATTCCTTAAAAGTTGTAGTTTTTAAGTTACCGATGTATCCACTGTGAAAAAAATATTTTTTCTCTAATTTTTTGGGTATAATCTTAAATTGATCAAAATTAATAACTTCAACATTGATTTTAGGATCTTTATGTGGGCAGTAGGAGGGTAAATTTTTGCCACGAATAGTATCAGCAATCTCTACTGCTAACTTTCCTAAAATTCTACCTTTGGCATTAATTGTTACATTTTTTTTTGGCTCATATTCAGTCATTTCAAACTCTTTTTTTTCTTTTGATTTGTTTTTACAGCTTCCACAACTTTTGGTTCAGTTTTGATTAAATAGACTAATGCTTGTGGAGCTTTATCGCCCCCTCTTGAGAGGAGCTTGGCAATACGAATAATATTTTTATCTTTTATATAAGAGGGTATTAATATATCCTTCATTTTTAAAGCTGCTTTAGGATGATAAAGATAACCGGAAAGATAGCGAAAACTATTTAAATCATTTTTTTGGGTTTTAGTAAAGATATCCTCGATTTTTGACTTCAAAACTTTCGCTTTAGAAAGAGTTGTTTTTACCTTCTCATAAATTATTAGAGAAGTGATTTGATTTCTGATAATATCAGGTCTTATTTTTCTCTTTTTTGTCATTTTTTTCCTTGGAAAAAAACAGTAGTGTTAACGGATGTCATCTTTTCACCTTGTGAAAAGGACAGGAGCGTTAGGGATGTCATTTTTTAGCTTTTTTGGATTTTGCTTTTACAGTTTTTTTAACCTTAACTTTTTTAACAGCTTTTTTAATTATTTTTTCTTTAGGCGGTTTAATATCAATGGCGCCTTCAACTAAACCAAAATGTTCAAGCAAAATTTGACTGGCTGTTTTGAGGGCTCCCTCAGGAGAAATAGTACCATCAGTTGTTATATCTAAAGTAAGTTTATCAAAATTAGTAATACCACCAACACGGGTATTTTCCACTTCAAAATGAACTTTTCTAAGGGGTGTAAAGATACTATCAATTGCAATTGTCCCTAAAGGTAATTTTTCTTCTTTTCTCCGTTCAACAGGTATATAACCTCGTCCTTTTTCAACATTAACCTCAAGCGAAAGAGATCCTCCCTTATCCAAACTACATAAATAATGATCGCAGTTAATTACTTCTACTTCAGGATTAGATTTGAAATCACCAGCTTTAACTTTAACCGGGCCGCTAACCTTTAATTGCAGTGTTACTGGTCCCTCAGATAATAGTTTAAAACGGATTTCCTTTAAATTTAGTAACAATTCAACAACATCTTCTTTCATACCTTTAAGGGTTGAAAATTCATGAGGTACGCCATCAATGCGAACGGAAGATATAGCTGCACCAGAAAGAGATGAAATCAGTACTCGCCGAAGACTATTACCAACTGTAACGCCATAACCAGGAGACAAAGGTTCAATAATAAATGTAGCTTGGTTCTTTTCACGACTTTCTTTTTTAATGGAGAACAAATTGGTCTCGGGTAGGATATAAGGCATTTTAACTCCTTTTAGTTAAAATGAAAGGCATTTTTACTCCTTTCAATTAAAATTAACGAGCATGAAACTCTGTTATTAAATCAAAATCGAATTCTGACGGCATTTTTTCTAAAGAGGGTTTTTCAATTAATTTTCCGACTATTTCTTTTTTATTAAAACTTAACCAGGAAGCAATATTAGTATCAGGAATTTTATCAGGCTTTAATTTTAAAGAAATAATTTGATCTTTTTTAACCGGATAAGATGGAAAATTTATCTTTTTATCATTTATTTTTACTTTTCCATGTCTCACTAATTGTCGAGCGGCAAGCCGGGATGGTGCAAAACCAAGCCGATAAACAATATTATCTAAACGGGTCTCTAACATTTGATAAAGTATTTCATTAGTTGCTTGAGGTGATTTGGAAGCCTGTCTCATATAACGTCGGAGTGTGGCTTCAGTTAGACCATAACTTTTTTTGACTTTTTGTTTTTCTCGAAGAAGTATACCATAATCCGATAATTTTTTACCTTTTCTTTGACCACGGGCACCAGGAGCGTAGGAACGCCGGGTTAGGGAACATTTTACGGAAAAACATCGTTCACCTTTTAAAAAGAGTTTTACTCCCTCTCTACGACAAATTTTACATACATCAACTTTAGTCATTTTAGACTCTTCTGGCTTTCTTTGGTCTTACCCCACCATGAGGCAATGGTGTTGTATCTTTAATAGCAGTAACTTTAAGATGGGTTCCTTGCAAGACACGGATAGCCGATTCTCTACCAGTACCAACACCTTTAACAAGAATTGCAACTTTTTTAAGACCATATGGGGATAATTTTTCTAAAACATTTTTCATTGTAGTTGTAGCAGCAAAAGGTGTGGATTTTCTTGTTCCCTTAAATCCAGAGGTTCCGGCAGAACCCCAAGCCAAGACATTGCCCCCTTTATCAGTTGCACAAATAATTGTATTGTTAAAGCTGGAATTGATATAAATTTTTCCTTCTTCAACAATTGGTATCGTTTTTTTCTTTTTGATAATTTTCTTTTTAGCCATAATTATCCTTTAAGATTATGTCTTTTCTGCTGTTTTTTTGCGGCCTGATCCAACAGTTACCTTTTTGCCTCGTTTGGTTCGCGCATTGGTTTTTGTCCGCTGCCCCCTGACAGGCAGATTTTTAGCATGACGAATTCCCCTGTAGCAGTTAATTTCTTTTAACCTTTTGACATTTTGTGTTACTTTAACTCTTGCTTCACCTTCAATTTGATATTGATCCTCAACAATTTTTTTAATTGTATCAAGTTGAGATGTTGTTAAATCTTTGGTGCGAATATCTTTATCAACTCTGGCCTGGTCTAAAATTTTCTTGGCACGTGGTCGGCCAATACCATAAATATAGGTTAAGGCAATTTCAACTCTTTTGTTATCGGGAATATTAACGCCAGCAATTCTAGCCATTTCGCTCCTTTTAGTCGCTCAATGTAAACTTATTACTATATGCTATAAGCCATTTGCTATACGCTATCCCGCCATGGCGGGATTATCCTTGTCGTTGTTTGTGGCGAGGATTTTCACAAATAACATGGACTACTGGTTTGTAGCTGCCATCATTTTTCTTTTTCTTGCGTCGCACGACAATCTTACATTTTTGACAGATTTTTTTGACCGATGGTCTGACTTTCATTACAACCTCTTCAAAATCCTTCCTTTGGTTAAATCATAAGGGGAAAGCTCAACAAGAACATTATCACCTGGAATGACCTTTATATAATGAATCCGCATTTTTCCTGACAAGTGAGCCAGAATTGTCTCTCCAATTTCTAATTTCACATTAAAAAGGGCATTGGGTAATGCCTCTAGCACCTCTCCCTGTAATTGTATGGTGTCTTTTGGCATCATTTTCGACTACACTCCCTCGCCATGGCGAGGCGATAAGCTGAAATAAAGCTTCCCAACCGCAAGCGGTGAGGTATCCTTTTGATTAGGCCTGCCTGGCGGCAGGCTGCTTC
>CAYYXM010000003.1:0-13619 GCA_964475725.1 uncultured Candidatus Saccharibacteria bacterium
AATGATTTCTTGTCAAGTCTTTTAATTTAGTATAAGATTAAATCAAGAATTTGCCGCCAAAGAAAAACTTGAAATCGTCCTTTTCGCTTCCGCTTCAAAGCGAGGCGGGCGGAAGGGGGGGAATTCCGCCCGCCTCGCCAATCGTTCGCAATTTCGGTTCGGATATTTTCAAACAGACACCGCCATTTAAACGAGTCGAATGCCCTGAGTGTAGCGAAGTGAAATCGAAGGGCTAAGTTTGTGGTTATAAGATTGAACCCTTAACCATTATTATGCTAAAATATAATTAAGATGAAAAAACGAAAAACCACCCATCACAGAATACCTACCCATCACAAAACCAAGAAAGCCCCCCACATCCCTGCCGTTCCCCAACAAATCTCCTGGCAGGCAGGGGAATTTTCTTATCATCTTAAGCATATCTGGTGGTATATCGCGGTAATTTTAGTCTGTTTTGGGCTGGGCGTATTTTTGATGCTGGTGATTGGCGAATGGCTGGCAGGGGTAGCAGTTTGTTTGTTTCCAGTTGCTTTTATCCTCCTTGGCTCCCGTCAACCCAAAAGAGTTGACTATAAATTGACCCAAGAGGGCGTGGAAATCGGCAGGGAAAAAATACCTTATAATGATCTTAAATCTTTTTGGTTGGTAGACAGCCAAAAACAGGGCCTTTTGTACTTTGAGCCGGTTGGCTTTTTCAATCCTTTGGTTATAATACAATTGGGCGGGGCGCCAGCAGAGAAGGTAGAGGCATTTCTTCTCCAATTTTTGCCGGGAAAAGAAACAGCCAGGGAGGCATTTTCTGACTGGTTACTGCGAGTTCTAAAACTTTAATTTATGATGTTAAAAAAACTTTTTTCCTCTTCCACTCTCTATAAAGGGAGTCTTGTCATGTTTTTGGGCACTTTCGGTGCCAATGTTTTAAATTATGTTTTTACTTTAGTGATGGGCCGAACTTTGGGGCCTGAGGGCTACGGCATTATGATCTCTCTTTTTTCTCTAATTGCTATTTTATCTGTTCCTTCTGCCACGATTGCCACGGTTTGCGCCCGCTTTTCTGCCCAATTTTCCGCTCAAAATGATTTTGGCAAACTCCACTATCTTTTTGCCAAATTAACCAAATATCTCCTGCTGGTAGCCGGCGCCACGGCACTTTTAATTTCCTTGCTGTCTCCTTATATCGCCCACTTTTTGAATATACCCACTTATTTGCCAGTCATCATTATTGCCTTTTGCCTGGCGCTCATGCTTCTTTTGCCCATCAACCGAGGTATTTTGCAGGGATTGCAGAAATTCCCAACCCTTGCCGCCAACAGTTTAATTGAGACCGGCGGCAAACTACTATTTGGCATTAGTTTAGTGCTTTTGGGTTGGTATGTTAATGGAGCGCTTTTGGGCGTGCTTTTGGGGCTTTCAGCTGCCTGGTATTTTTCTTTCCTGCCCGTTAGTAAGATGCTAACTCCTGTTTTGAAAAAGATTGATATGGTAGCTTTTTGGCGCTATTCTATCCCCACCCTTCTTGCCATGCTGGCTATCACATTTCTGCCTAATCTTGATATTATTTTGGTCAAACATTTCTTTGCTCCCGACCAAGCCGGTTTGTACAGCTCGCTTTCCACAATGGCAAAAATCATTTTTTATCTCACCTTACCAATTGGTGGGGTGATGTTTCCGATAATTTCCTCTTTATCTGAAAAAAGAGAGCGCCATTTCCCGGTATTACTTCAAACCTTTGCCTTGGTGACGATTTTATCACTAATTATTCTAGCTATTTATAGCATCTTTCCTGTCCTCGTTATCAAAATCTTATTTGGCGTCAAATATTTAGCTGTTGAACCATTTTTAATCCGCATGGCCCTGGCTATGCTCATGTTTTCTCTTGTTAATGTCTTTGTTTATTACTATTTATCGCTCAAGCAAATGGCTTTTTTGTGGGTGATTTTGCCAGCAGGATTGGTGGAAATAGCCCTTATTTGGCGCTATCATAGTTCCTTCCAACAAATCATTAATATTCTCCTTTTGGTCTTCTCCCTCTTGCTTTTTGGCCTCTTTATCCTTTATATTTGGGGCAGGCGCAATAGGATAAAGGAACTTTTATGGCCAAAAAATATCTCTCCATAATTATTCCAGCTTACAATGAGGAGAAAAATATCGGCAAGACGCTTGGCTCTCTTTTGAAATATTTTAAAAAAACACCTTATCGCTATGAGGTCATTGTGATCTCTGACGGCTCAACTGACAAAACTGCCAGTAAAGCTAATCGATTTGACAAAAAACTGGTGCGGGTTTTTGAGTATAAAACCAATCATGGCAAAGGTTATGCCCTAAAATATGGGGTGCGCCGGGCTAAAGGCAAGGTGGTGGCCCTAACTGATGCTGGTGGCGATTTTCACCCCTCCCACATTGATCGCTTTGTTAAACTAATGGAGGTATTTGATGCTGATGTTGTTATTGGTTCCAAGCGCCACCCGGCTAGTGTTGTCAACTATCCCACCAAACGGCGCTTCTACTCCCGTATCTACCAGCTTTTAATCCGGCTGTTGTTTAATTTGAATATCCGCGACACCCAGGCCGGGATAAAAGTGTTTAAAAAAGAGGTTTTGCAAAAGATTTTGCCCCGCATTTTAGTCAAGCAATATGCCTTTGATCTGGAACTTCTGGTTGCCGCCAAACGGATGGGTTTTAATAAAATCTATGAAGCGCCGGTTCATTTAAACTTTAATCCTGCCACTTCCGGCATCAATCCAACCACAATTTGGCGCATTTTACAGGATACAGCGGCTATTTTTTACCGGGCGAAAATTAGACGGTGGTACGATAAATAAAATTCAAAATTTAAAATTAAAAATTCAAAAATAAAAATTAAGAACCTTTCCAAGGACTAAGAAATTCTTGACCCCAGTACAACTCCCCTAAACTACAAATTCAATTTGAGTTCAGGGCATGCTTCCTGGAGCGCTTGCCCTATAGTTGAGCGAAGCGAATACTTTGGGGTCATGTACGGGGTCTGCGGAATGAAGTGAACTTTGTTCTACTTCATTCCTTGACAAAAACATGATCTCGTGGTAGGTTTATTATAGTTCTAAAAAACGCACCTTGAAAGGGATGATTGATGTGCCAAAGCTCGTGTCGCCCGAACAAGCAGAAGCGATTGTTCCTGGTTTTTTCAAAGGAAGAGGTAGTAATGCTCATCAATTGACTGTTGGGTGCGTCACATATTCCCCAGACTTACCAATCGATTGGAGAGTTTTATCACCTTTTGGCGGCGTTGAGGCGGCTGTGGTAATTGATCCCAAAACTGGCCAGCCATCCTTTGATCGGCCTGTAGTTTGGGAAGCCCCCAATGTCAATATAGTTGTTTGGGGCCGGCGCAAAGAAGACGGTATGCCGATGATAGGCGTTATCCATCAACCCCGACCTCATGCTGACGACCCCCGCGATCCTGCCAGTCAAGAAACTGTTGTCTTCGGGCAAACACCAATGGGGTTTTTGGAAAAGTTGCTCGGTGAAAAACCCGAGGATGCAGCCAGGCGAGAAGCCGGCGAAGAAGCTGGAGCTGGCTCGGCAATTATCCGCGCTTATCAACCATCTTGCCCGTGGCATAATCCCAACCCAACTTTTGTCCGTTCATGGTCGGATCTCTATTTTGTCGAAGTTGACCTAGAGCAGATCGAGGCCCTGAAAGAGGATCATAGCGAGCCGATTTACAAGTTGGAGTATATCCCCCTGCCTGAACTTCTTCGTCGCCTACGGGAAGGAGAATATGAAGGCGCTCTCTATCGGGGGTGCACTTCCAACTCTGTCTGGCTCATTTGGTTGGTCTGCCACATCGATATCGTCCATCCTTACTTTTTGTATATCCCTTAACCGCGGGGCCCGGTCTCTCGTTTGACGAGGGGCGGGGTTTTTTTAATGTTTTTTTATTGTGCCTTGACACTACTATTTTTTTTGCTATACATTGGAAGAGACATGAAGGTAACAGTTATTGGCACAGGTTATGTTGGTTTGGCCACCGGGGTTTCGCTTTCAGAAAAAAGCCACCAAGTCGCCTGTATAGACATCAACGAAGAAAAAGTTAAAATGCTTAGAGCCGGCCGCTCCCCGATTTTTGAAAAAGATATAGAAGAACTCCTGCAAAAAAACATTGCGGAAAAACGGCTTTTTTTTGATACGGAAATGGGCTGGGCGGTGCGGGATTCCAGTGTAATTTTTATCGCTGTTGGCACTCCATCATTAGAAAACGGCGAGGCCGATTTATCACAGGTGCGCTCGGCTGCCGAGGGAATTGGCAAAAGTTTAGGGGGCAAAAAACAT
Organism: uncultured Candidatus Saccharibacteria bacterium; assembly: GCA_964475725.1. GTDB lineage: Bacteria > Patescibacteriota > UBA1384 > CAYYXM01 > CAYYXM01 > CAYYXM01. Next base: position 4,312 of record CAYYXM010000003.1, read on the forward strand.
CCTTTCAAAGTCATTGCCAATAAATCCACTGTGCCGATTGGCACCGGTGATATTGTCAAAGAAATCATCTCTTGGCATTACCGGGGGCCTTTTGATGTTATCTCCAACCCAGAGTTTTTGCGGGAAGGCAATGTCATAGAGGATGTCCTCCATCCAGATCGGATTGTTATTGGAGACGGAGATGAGCGGGCAAGAAAATTAATGCTGGAGCTCTATCAGGATTATAATTGTCCTAAGGTTTTAACTGATGTCAAAAGCGCTGAAATGATCAAATATGCTTCCAATTCCATGCTCGCCACCCAAATATCCTTTATCAACTCCATTGCCCAGATTTGTGAAAAATTGGGAGCTGATGTCAGGCAGGTGGCAGAAGGGATGCGGCTGGACAAACGGATTGGCCCTCATGCTTTTCTCAATGCTGGCATTGGTTATGGTGGCAGCTGCTTTCCAAAGGATGTTGCTGCCCTCATCCAGATGGCTAAAGGCGCCGGTTTTGATTTTGAGATGCTGCGGGCAACCGAGGTGGTTAATAAAGCCCAGCGGCAATTAATCATTGAAAAAGTAAAAGATGCAGTTTTGGATTTGAAAGATAAAACTGTCGCTATTTGGGGGCTGGCCTTCAAACCCGGAACAGATGATTTGAGAGAGGCGCCAGCGATTGATATAGTCAAAAGTCTTCAGTATTATGGGGCGAAAATCAAGGCCTTTGATCCAGTGGCTGAGAAAAATGCCAAAACTCTTCTATCCGACATTGTCTATTGCCCGGATCCTTATGAAACAGTCAGAGGAGCAGATGCGCTGGTGATTGCGACTGAATGGCCGCAGTTTCGCAATCTTGATTTAGCAAAAATCAAAAAATTAATGGTCTCTCCTATTATTATTGATGGTCGCAATGTCTTTGATCGGGCTATAATGGAGAAGGAAGGATTTAATTATCAAGGCATAGGCCAGTGAAAACAACCATTATCATACCGGTCAAAGAAATCAATGATTATATTCGGGAAGGTCTTTTTTATTTGGAAAAATTAAAAGGCGATTTTGAGGTAATAATTTGCCCGGATTTTTTACCAAAAGATAAGTTGACAGCTAAAAACATAACTTTGCGGCTCATCGCCTCCGGGCCAGTCGGTCCCTCGGAAAAAAGAGATTTAATGGCAAAAAAGGCCAAGGGTGAGATTTTGGCTTTTTTGGATGATGATGCCTTTCCTCAAGCGAACTGGTTAAAGCGGGCCCTGGTCCATTTCCAAAACAAAGAGGTCGGGGCAGTGGCCGGGCCTGGTATTACTCCGGCCAAAAGCAATTTTTGGCAAAAAGTTTCTGCCAATGTCTTTGAGTCCTATCTTGGCGGAGCGGGAATGCGCTGCCGCTATTTGCCGGAAGGAAAAACCCGGGAGGTGGATGACTGGCCTTCAGTTAATTTGATGGTCAGGGCCACGGTTTTTAAAAAAATTGGCGGATTTTCCTCCCATTATTGGCCGGGCGAAGACACTCTTTTGTGTCTTAATATCATCAAGGCCGGTTACAAGATTTTATACGAACCCAAGGCAGTTGTATATCACCACCGGCGGACAAATTTTATAAAGCATTTCCAACAAATCGGCAACTACGCCCTCCACCGGGGCTATTTCGCCAAAAAATATTCCGAAAACTCCCTTAAACTAATTTATTTTATGCCCACCCTTTTTGTTTTATATCTTTTGTCCTTTTTGGTTTTGCCCCTTTTTCTGGCAAGGTATCCTCTGGGAATGTTTTACGGCCTTCCCCTTGGCCTTTATCTTTTGGCGTTATTAATTGACGGCATCATTATTTCTATTCGCTGGAAAAATCCTTTAGTCGGGCTTCTAACTTTACCAATGATATTTTTAACCCATCTTTGGTATGGGATAAAGTTTATCCAAGGACTAGTAACTTTTCATCTTAGAAGATGAAAAAATTTCTAATATCTAATTTCTAATTGCTCTAATTGACCTAAATAATATCTAATGTCAAAATCCCAATGTCAAATCAATGTTTAAATGACTTAATACCAAATTTGGATTTTAGATTTTAGATTTCATTTGACATTTGAGTTTTGGGTTTGGGATTTAATTCGTCATTAAATTTTTCTCTTGATTTTTCACATTTTTCTGTTATGATGATGAGGCAATGAAAAAAACAAACTCTTTCAAAGTGATGATTGCTTATCCGCCCTTGCCTTCTGACAAGGGCGTGCCACTTCTCTCCCAGAATCGCCAGTTCCAGTGGTTTCACAATCCCACTTATATTTATCCGGTAGTGCCGGCCTACGCGGCCACCATGCTTAAAAATGCTGGTTGCAGCGTGGTTTGGGCTGATGGGATAGCCCAGGAGTTGTCAGAGGATGAATATCTTAATCTTATTACCAGAGAGAAACCAGATCTCATTGCCATGGAAACTAAAACACCAGTTATTAAACGTCACTGGCAGTTTATTAATTATTTAAAAGAGCAAAAGAAATTTAAAGATATAAAAATAGTCCTCATGGGCGATCATGTCACTGCCCTGCCTAAAGAATCAATGGAAAACTGCCAAGTTGATTTTATAATTTGCGGTGGGGACTATGATTTTGCCCTGCTAAATTTAGTTGACCACCTGTCAAAGAGAAAAAAATTAGAAAAAGGTGTTTGGTATCGGGCCGGTAAAAGAGTCAAAAATACCGGGCCATTTCAGGTGAAACATAGTTTAGACGAGCTGCCAGTTATTGACCGGCAACTGACAAAATGGCAGTTATATGCTTATAAAAATGGCAATTATAAATACACGCCCGGCGCCTACACAATGATTGGCCGGGATTGCTGGTGGCGTAAAAATGGCGGCTGCGCCTTTTGCGCCTGGACAACGCTTTTTCCCACTTTTCGAGTAGCACCGGTTGCTTTAATGATTAAAGAGGTGGAAAATCTGATCTCCCTGGGAGTGAGAGAGATTTTTGATGATACTGGCACTTTTCCCATTGGCCGCTGGCTTTACCAATTTTGTGATCAAATGATTGAAAAGGGCTATAACAAAAAAGTAGTAATCAGTTGTAATATGCGAGCCAAAGGTTTAACTAAAGAAGATTATCAACTGTTAGCCAAAGCCGGTTTTCGCTTTTTGTTGTATGGCTTAGAGTCAGCCAGCCAAAAGACACTGGATATGATTGGCAAAGGGATAACACCGGCTGACATGATCACGGCGGCCCAGTGGGCTAAAGAGGCCGGATTGGATCCCCATGTCACCTGCATGGTTGGCTATCCCTGGGAAACGCTGGCCCAGGCCCAAAAAACAGTTGCAAGAACCCGAGAACTTTTTGACAAGGGCTATATTGATACTTTGCAGGCAACTATTATTATTCCCTATCCAGGAACACGGCTTTTTAAAATGTGTGAGAAAAATGGTTGGTTGCAGACTAAGGATTGGGATCGCTATGATATGCGGGAGCCGATTATGACTTCACCTATCCCTGCTGCCCAAATCCATAAATTAACCCAAGATATTTACAAATCTTTTGTCACTCCCCGCTTTATTTTGCGCAAGATTATTTCCATTCGCAGCTGGGATGATATTAAATTTTTGGCCCGGGGGGCTAAATATGTTCTAGCCCATCTTCGCGATTTTATGTTTCACAAAACCCGCTCTTTAAGGACCTAAAATGACCTCTGTCCCGCCCTGGCAGGACGATGGTCTTTTTGCCTTCCAAGGGAGTCAAAAATGGGAAAAATTGCATTTGTTTCAACCTTGCAGCCCGAGACGCATTATTGCCGTTATCTTTTAGATGAACTGGAGAAATTAGAAGATCTGGAAATTTGGGCCGATAAAGATGAAAAAAACTATCACCTGCCCTATAAAAATCTCCAACTTTGCTGGAGCAAAGGTCTTTTTTATCCCTGGCAAATTTTTTGGCAAGCCATAAAGAGTCGACCCAAAATTGTTCATCTCCAACATGAGATTAATATGTATGGGGGGAAGCTGTCAGCTTTCATTTTTCCTCTACTCCTTTTGCTTTTCAAGCTATTGAATAAAAAAATTGTTGTTACAGTTCACGCGGTGGTGTCTAAAGATGAGGTAACTGCTGATTTTTTACAAACTTTTAATTTTCCTCGGGGGAAAATCTGGCAAGGGGCAGTTTTACAATTTTTTAACTTTCTTTATCGCTCAATTATTGTTTTTTCCGCTGCTATTATTGTTCACTCTCAATATTTGAAGGGTGTTTTAGTGAAAGATTATGGCGGGAAGAAAACAAAGATTTTTGTTAATCCAATTGGCGTGCCGGCACGAGATAACAAAAATTATCTTCTCAAAAGTCCTTGGGCAAAAAAATTAGCTGGCAAGAAAATTATTCTATATTTTGGCTATTTATTAAAACGCAAAGGTTTGGAATATTTAATTTCTGCCTTTGAAAAATTTTATCCCAAAAATGGAGATTATTTTTTGGTTTTGGCTGGCGGGCAGTTAGATTATCAGAAAGATTATGGCCAAAAATTAAAAAACCAAGTGAAAAAAGATGGGTTTTCAGAAAAAATCATTTTTACTGGCTTTATTAGCCAACAGGAAATGATTGGTTTGTATCAAAGATGTCAATTTGTTGTTTTACCTTATACTTATTCTATTTCCTCATCTTTGCCCCTTTCTTTTGCCATGCAGTATCAAAAGCCAGTTATTGCCACCAATATTGGTAGTTTAAGTGAGGAAGTAGAGGATGGAAAAGACGGGCTTTTGGTTAAAGTTGCTGATAGCAAAGCGCTTTATATGGCAATGGAAAAATTGGCCCAAGATTCCCTTCTTTATAATCATTTATCAGCCGGTCAAAAAGAGAAATTTTTAAAAAGAAGCTGGCAAAATGTTGCCAAAAAGACCCAGATGATTTATAATAAGGTCTACAAATATAATTAATTCAATGACTAATCAAATCCCAAATCTAAAGCTCAAATGTCAAATCAATGCTTAAAATCCAAATTTCTTAAAAATATTTTAGCCATTTAGTCATTAGGATTTCATTTGACATTGGGATTTTGACATTAGGGCTTATTTAGGTCAATTAGAGCAATTAGGAATTAGATATTTTGAGGAGATTATATGGCTAAAAAATACATTATCAACAAAAACTCTCGTATCTTAGTGACCGGCGCGGCTGGTTTTATGGGTTCTCATCTGGTTGATGAGTTGATCAAAAAGGGTTGTAAAAAAGTTTATGGAGTGGATGATATGTCAGGGGGATACAGGCGCAATGTCCACCCCAAAAGCAAATTCACTAAACTTGACTTGCGCGATAAAAAAAAGACAGAAACATATATTAATAAAATAAAACCAGAATTAATCTATCATTTAGCGGCTGATGCCACTGAGGGCAGAAGCCAGTTTACGCCAATTTCCGCCACCGAGAGAAATTATTTAGCCTATTTGTATACCATTGCCCCCGCCATTCAAACTGGCAAATTAAAAAAAGTGGTTTTGACCTCATCTATGAGCGTTTATGGCGGTCAAAAGCCACCCTTTACCGAAGATATGGAAAGAAAACCAGAAGATGTTTATGCCATTTCCAAGAGTGCCATGGAGCGGTCAACGGAAATTTTATCGGAAGTTCATGGTTTTTCTTATGTTATTATTCGACCGCACAATGTCTATGGTCCCCGGCAAAATCTGGCTGATCCCTACCGCAATGTGATTGGGATTTTTATCAATTGCCTTTTAAGGAATAAAAATTTCTATATTTACGGCGATGGCCAGCAGACCCGAGCTTTTTCCTACATTGATGATTTTACACCTTATATTGTCAAAGTTGGTTTTTCTCCCCGATGGGATGGCGAGATATTTAATATTGGGCCGATTGAGGAATTTACTATCAATTATTTAGCCCAAACTGTCTTGAAGGAATTTTTTGGCGATAGTAAAAAAGTGCCCCAAAATTTGAAGCCCAAATATCTGCCTTCCCGGCCAAAAGAAGTCAAACATGCCTTTTGTTCCCATAAAAAAGCCCAGCAATTATTGGGTTATAAAACCTCGGTTTCTTTTGAAGAAGGGGTGCGAAAAATGATCCAGTGGGCAAAGGAGATTGGCCCCCAAAGGCCAAAATATCTGGAGAAATTGGAGATTGTCAACCAGGCAACTCCTAAAACATGGCTTAAGAAATTGATATAAAGATGGCTAAGACCTCTGTTTTTGTTTTGACCTGCCAACGGCCGAAAGACCTCAAAAGGTGTCTGGATTCTCTTTTGGGCCAAAGCATCAAACCATCTGAAATCGTGGTAGTGAATAATGGTCAAGATCAGGAAACTTTGGATTTATTAAAAAAATATCCGGTTAGGGTGATTGATGATTCTACCAAACGGCTCTCTTATTTGTTTAATCTTGGCTGGAGGAATTGCCAGAATGAAATTATTGCCTTTATTGCTGATGACGCCAAAGCCGATAAAAAATGGCTAGAAAATATTCTTACAACACTCCAGCGCTACCCAAAGGCAGCGGCTGTCTCGGGACCGGTTATTTCCACTTGTTATCCGGCCGGCGAGATGCACCGGCTATATCTTGTATCGTGCAAAAACTGGTTTTACAAAGCCCTTGCCTGGCCATATTTGCATTTTGTTTTGGAGGATAAGGTTTTACTGCCAGGAATTCTGTGCCAATCAGGTGCTTACACTATTGGCGCGGGACTAAAAAAAAGCCGGCGCTATAAAGAGATGGAAGTTGATCTTTTAACCACCACTTCTATGGGCATTCGAAAAAGCGCCCTGCAAAAAATAAAGGGTTTTGATGAAAATTTCTGTTTTAATCATGCTGATGGCGATCTTTTTGTCCGTTTAAAAAAGGCCAAGTATCAATTGATTTTTAACCCGAAAATTGAAGTTTATCATTTTGTCCGTTTAGGGCCTTCCCGCAACTCCTTCTTTATTGGCCGGGATACGGGTTATTTTTTGGCCAAAGATATCCGGCCCCAAACTTTTGCCGGCTGGATTGGCTATATTTATAATATTTGTTTTCTAAAATTTTACTGGGTTTATAAAGCGATCTCAACCAAACAACTCAAACAACTGTCTGGCATAACAGGTTTCATCAAAGGGCTCTGGGATTTTTTAATTGTAAATAAATAAAAATGAAAAAGAATAGATATGGCCTAAGTTTGGATAAATATGGGGCTCACGCTAAAATTCTAAAAATGATTGGTGAAAATCCGGGCAAAATTTTAGATGTAGGATGCGCCAGCGGCTATCTTGGGCCTTTTTATCGCAAGTTAGGTGCCCAATATCTGGTAGGTTTAGAGATTGACAAAAAAGCGCCAAGAGGGCACGCCAATACTATGATAAGGTAATAGTCATAGATCTCAACAACCCTAATGTTATCAACCGTCTGCCTTTATCTGGGAAAAAGTTTGATGTGTTGGTCTGCGCCGATATCTTAGAACACCTCATTGATCCCCTCGGTGTTTTAAAAAAACTGGCGCACTTTCTAAAACCCGGGGGAAAAGTTATTGTATCTTTACCAAATATTGCTTTTTTTATGGAACGCTGGCAAATCCTTTTAGGAAAGTTTGATTACAAAGATAGTGGCATTATGGACAATACACATTTAAGATTTTTCAATCGACAAAGGGCCATTGAATTAGTCCAAAAGGCAGGTTTTCAAATTGTAAAAACTGACCATTCTCGACTGGGTAAACTTGGTTGGTTTCCATATCTACCTAATTTTTTGGGCGTGCAAATTCTTATCTGGGGCAGAAAAGACAATTAGAAAATCTACTTAACCTTTCCCAGTTGTTTTCTGATTTTTAAAAGTTCCCATAAAGCCAGAAAAGCTTTTTTGCCAGTCATTTTCGAGAAAGGTTTGTCATTCCAGCCAATCGGTACTTCTTTTATTTTCAGCCCCCTCCTTTTGGCCCGAGCCAAAATTTCAATGTCAAAAGCAAACCCTTTAATTTGTTGTTTTTTAAAAATTGGCAAACAATTTTTATTAAAAAGTTTAAAACCACATTGGGTGTCTTGGAAATCTGGTAAGACAAGTTGGCGAATTAACCAGTTGGAGAGACGACTAAAAAGGTGGCGATGCCAGGCCTGGCGGATAGACACCTGACTATCGTGGAGATGCCTGGAGCCAATAACAATATCAAAATCTTGGACGAGGCCGAAGAGCTTTTCAAATTGATCAATGGGGGTAGAGTTATCAGCATCTGTTAAAAGCCAAAAGTCAGAATGAGGTGAGGATAAAACACCGGTTTTGACGGCATAACCCTTGCCCTGATTTTTGTTATATTCAACCAGTTGAACCAGGCGATTGTGTTTGGCAAATTCGGTAACAACTTTACTGGTTGAGTCAGTTGAGCCATCATTGACAACTATAATCTGAAAGCGCCAACCAGTTTTTTTAAAATATTTTAAGATTGATGCAAGGGTATATCTTATTCGCACCTCCTCATTATAGGCCGGCACGATGATGGATAAAAAAAGGTTTTTTTTCATTTCTTTTTCACTAATCCTACCAGAGTGAGGCCAAAGGGTAAAGAGAATCGACAAATTAGGTCGGTTTCTTTTTTTAAAATAAAAAGAAATAATTGATTAATAAAGGGAGGAATTTTAAGGGAAATATCTGTCTGGGAGGTATTTTGGGAGAGTTTTTTGACGAGCCTATAAACTGCTAACAGAGGGAATAAAAGCGCATTAAAAAAAGAGATTTTAATCACAATAAAATCATTATTTAACAGTTTTAAGATGTGTTTTTTATTATAACGTCTTTGGTGTTGTAGGGCCCGGTCGTGAGATGAGTATAAAAACTGGTAGGCAGGAACAGTAAAGAAAAAAAGTCCTCCTCTTTTCAAAACTCGCCGAATTTCTTTTATTATTAATTGGTCATATTGGAGATGCTCTAAAACATCAAAAGCGCAAATAAGGTCAAAACTATTATTTTTGAAAGGCAATTTATTTTTAATCTCATAGAGGACTAACCTTTGAAAATCTCCGCCTTTGGCAGACAAATTGGCCTGCCGACACATCCGAATTGCTTCTTGGGAGCCATCCAGCCCGGTTACCTGACCAAATTGAGAAAGGATTTTAGCTTCTTGTCCAGTACCGCAGCCAAGAGCAAGAATTTGAAGATCCCTTGGGCAAAACTTTTTCAAAAGCTTTTTAATAAGGTATTGTTTGGCAAGATAATAAAAATGTTCTTTCTCTACCCTCCTGGCTTGAGTTAGTTCACGGTATTCCATCATATTTAATAATAAGAACCTATCTCGCTGCGCTCGGCAGAACCTTGTTTCCTCGCTTTGCTCAGAAATAAGAACCTATCTCGCTGCGCTCGGCAGAACCTTGTTTCCTCGCTTTGCTCAG
>CAYYXM010000003.1:13719-19203 GCA_964475725.1 uncultured Candidatus Saccharibacteria bacterium
AAATAGACAATGGGCGGTAAGTAGCCGCCAAACTCGAATGGATAGCCCCAGTAAGGGTTAACTTTGCGCCGGTCCAAAAAATCTAAAAACCGGCTTTGCCCAACCACCTGTCTGTTTTTGTAAAAAGTATCAGCAATTTCTTCCAATTTTCTATTGGCCGGCGTCTCTGTCTTTTGGGGCGAAAGTAGTGTTTGCTCCCGGATATGGATATAGATTATGCTAGATGCGCAACATTGCAGTTCTTGTTGGAGTTTTTCTATCGGACCGATGGTCATCGCCGGGGTGGTAATGTATTCAACGGGGATTGATTTATCTTGAAGATAAAAACGCAAATAATTGAGATTGCCAAAATTATGAAGAATCACTTTTGTTTTGCCTTCATTTTGAAATTTTTCTTCTACCAAATTGGCAATGCTTCGCCAGTCAATAAATCTGTTGGGAGAAAGAAGGTAGGCAGAGGTGTTTAAAAGATTAGAGGCAAGGATTAATCCAAAGATAGTTAGACCTAAATATTGCCATTGTCTCTTCGCTTTCCATAATCCAGAAAGTCCATAAGTAAGAAGGATTAAGAATGGCCAAATTAGAAAAATCAAATAGCGCCAAACAAGGAGACGACCGAAGGAGAAATGGGGGAAGACAGCAAGGAAAGCAAGAAGATAAAGAGTCGTAAAAAGAACAAAAAGATCTTGGGGAATAAAGTTTTTCCCTCGCCAGCTTTTGATAAAACAGAACAATAGATAGCAAAAAGAACCAAGGATGAGCAAAAAGATAAAAATACTCCAGAAATCTGCTCCTCCTGAAAATTTATAAAATAAGTTTTTCGCCAGGCCCCAATCAAAATGGGTTAATTTTCCTAAAGATGATGTGTCTTTGGACTCCCTAAAATTCCGAGCTACGGCATCAGCCCACGGGATAAAAATCAATAAAATAAAAACATTAAATAATCCTAAAGTCAAAATTTTTTTAAGTTTATGAGAGGTGAAAAGTAGAATAAAGATTAAGAGAGCAATATCAAGGGCTAAAAAATGGAAAAGGGTAAAATAATGAGCGATTGGGAGAATAACAAAGGAGGCAATAAGAAAAGCAATTTCCCAGGATTCATACTTATCCTCAATGAGAATTTTAAAACCCCAATAGAGGGTAACTAAAGACAGCAGTAAAATATAACTGTAAGGACGGAGTTCCTGAGAATAGTAAACTAAGATAAAACTGGTGGCCGGAATGAGAGAGAGTAAAACGGGCTTTTGAAACTTAAAATAAACAAGGATTTTGTAAAATAAAAAGACGGTCAGCGCCCCGGCTAAAATCATTGGTAATCTCTGCCAGAAGATACTGCCGCCTCCCAAATGATACAAAAAAGTATTGGTGACATTTAAGAAAGGCGGCACTAGATCAGCATGGGATTGCTCAATTGCCTTGCCTAGAGATGTTGAAGCATTAACAGCAAACATCTCGTCCGGATTTAAAGGGAAAAAGCCAGCTTTAATAGACCTCAAAAACAAAGCGAAAAGAAAAATCAAAGGAGCAGCGAGATAGGGTCTTTTTTGGAAATATGAATAAAACTTAGTCATTTTTTCATTTTATCGTTAAAAAGAAGCATTTGCAAAGTTTATTGATAACTGGCATGATAAGGTTGCCAAAAATGAAGAGAAAAAAAACCATTACCAAACGGCCTAAAGTCGTCGTCGTCATGCCGGCCTATAACGCCGAAAAGACGCTCAAATTAACTTATGGCGATCTGCCGAAAGATATTGTTGACTCAATTATTCTAGTTGATGATGCTAGTCGAGATAAGACAGTCGCTGTGGCTAAAAAATCAAATTTAAAAGTATTTATGCATCGGGCCAACTATGGCTATGGGGCCAATCAAAAAACTTGTTATACAGAGGCACTAAAGGATGGTGGCGAAATTATTGTTATGGTTCACCCCGATTATCAATATGATCCAAAATTATTGCCCAAAATTATTGAACCGATTTTAAAAGGAAAAGCCGATGTGGTTTTGGGCTCGCGTTTTTTGATTAACAGGGCTCGGGCCGGCGGGATGCCTTGGTGGAAATATGTTGCCAATCGTTTTTTAACTTGGTGTGAAAATCAAGTTTTCGGCCTAAATTTAGCTGAATATCATACTGGCTATCGGGCCTACAAGCGTCAGGTTTTGGAGGAAATCCCCTTTATTTTAAATTCTGATGGTTTTATTTTTGACCAGGAGTTTATTGCCCAGGCAGTAGTGGCTGATTTTAAGATTAAAGAAGTGGCAGTGCCGACCAAATATTTTCCTGAAGCATCAAGTGCCAGTTTTTGGCAAAGCAGTCGATATGGGCTGGGGATTTTATGGCTTTTGTCAAAATTTTATCTTCATAAGAAAGATATTAGGCATAGCAAACAATTAACATTGTTTTCCAGACGATATTTTTCGGGTCAAGAGAAATAATGCCAATCATAAAATAACTATTTGCTTAATGAGATAATTTTGATATGAGAATTCATCAATGAAAAAAAAGAAATCAAAGGCACAGAATGCTAAAACTGATTCAAATTTTGATTTACTAAGATGCATTAAATGTGGCGACTCTATCCATTATCGGGATAGGTTTTTGCATTGTAATAGATGCAATATCGTTTACCCTATACATCAGAATGTGCCTATTATGTATATAGAAGGTAATACACCAGAAGAACTTAAATATAGCAACCGCGCAATCAAAAATCATTCATCTCCTACTACAAGAAAGTTTAAAAGTAATATTTTTAATAAAACGATACAAACTTGTAAACAAATTTACTCAAAAATTAATTTGATATTATCCAACTTATCCCCAGCCAGACCAGAATATCATATCAAAAGAATTAATTCTTTTTTGCCATCAGCCCCAAGAACTATTCTAGATGTCGGGGGGGGAGCATTTTATAAAAACTATTTAATTGCAAAACAAGATAACTATTTTATTCTTGAAGTTGATTATTACAGCCAGTTTGTACAGAAAAATTTAACAAAACACCAGTATATTATCGGCGATGTCCATAATAAGTATATGTTTCGCGATGATCTGTTTGATGTGATTTTATTATTTGAAGTTATAGAGCATGTTCATAACCCCTTTCGGGCAATTAATAACTGTGCTAAATGGTTAAAACCCGGCGGTAGATTAATAATATCTGCCCCTCAATATTGGCATATTCATGGGTGGCCTTCTGACTATTTTCGGTATACTGCATTGGGTTTAAAAGAGCTGGCTAAAACTGCCAAATTAGATGTAATAGATTCCTGGCCGATGGGCGGTCCGTGTGTTCTTATTTGGTGTGCTATCAAACTAAATTTCAGATTATTGCAACTGCCAATCATAGATTGGTTAATAACCACCCCCTTTCTGCTATTGGCGCGTTTGGGAGATTTAGTTTTTTTTAGAAACAAAAATAAAGATTTCAGTTTAGATACAAGAGGATGGATTATTGTGTTACAAAAAGCTAAGTCCGACTATTAATACTTTTAATAATAAAAGAAGCCAACAATTTATATTTCAGACAATATATTGGAACTTAATCATTGTTTAGTAATATATCACGTGGAGTTCGTACCAGCCACTATAAGGCGCCGCCCCTCTTTTTATTAAAAAATCTAAGTATTTGCTCCGGCCGATTGTTTTCATCTGGGCAAATCCCGGGATTGGTCCGGGTGGCTCTTCATTAGTGGTGGAAATACGAATAAAAATTGCTCCTTTTGCACAACAACGGCTAATTTCTTTTATCTGCTCTCTTTTAATTTGTCCCACAGCTTGCCAAATTTTTCTGCTTCTCTCATAGGGTATTTGTGTTTCCACATACATTCTTAAGTCGCCAGGATTATCAACATAAACTTTTTGCTTTTGGCCGCTGACAATCATTGGCTCAATAAAATCTACGATGGAACGCCAATCATAGAACCTGTGAGGGGCTAATAGATAAGCAGTCGTGTTGATAATATTAGAAATAAGAAAAAATCCAATAATGAAAACCACAGTTATTTTAGTCAAAATGGAGAGAAATCTAAATTTAATGGTTTGTCTTGCCAGAGTCCACAATCCATAAAAGATTAAAACATAAAAAGGCCAAATTAAGAAGATATAATGGCGCCAGAAAAAGATATCCTCAGTATATTTGGCCCGAGTAATAAGGAAGAAGAAAATTAAACTATAAGGAATCAACATAAAGGCGAATTTATCAAAAGAAGAAATCTCTTGTTTTTTTAGCCACCTTTTGATTAAGCGTAAAACTACATAGGCCATAGTAGTAATACAAATAACAAATAGAAAACGACTCCACAGACCAGTTGCGCCGGAAAATTTATCAATTGTTCCCCAGAAAACACGAGTTGAAAAATGATATTTGGCCAAAGGATTGCTCCGAATTGTCAGATTTTGCAAGATATAGTAATAGACAGAGTCCGCCCAAGGTATATAGGCCAGTATAATAAAGACATTCAAGGTGATTAATTGGAGGACTTTTTGAAGTTTATGGGTCCCCAAAAGGAGAATAACTATTATTAGGGCAACATCTAAGGAGATAAAATGGAACCAGGAAATATAATGAGTAAAGGGCAGGAGGGCAAAACTTAAAATTAAAAGTAAAATTTTCCCCCAACTTCTGTCACCCTCTACTACAACTTTATAGCCATAATAAAAGGTAACCAAAGTAAAAAATAAAAGATAAGAATAGGGCCTAATCTCTTGGGAGTAAAAGATGAGAATAAAACTGGTGGCTGTAATAAGGGAAAATAAAGTTGCCCATCTTCTGGAGAGGAAATGACGCATCATCTGATAGAAGACAAGAACTGATAAAGCGCCCATTAAGATTTGGGGAAAACGCTGGGCATAATAATTATTATTAAATATTTGCTTAAAAAATAAATTTATAACAGGAGCTAAGGGGGCATTATTATCGAAATGATGATATTCCAACATATAATCCAGACGAGTCCAACGAGCAGTGATAAATTCATCTTCCCACAAAGGAAAAAAATTGGCTTTAATACTCCGCGAGATAAAGGCAAAGGCAAAAAGAAGGAAAGGTATTAAAAAGGACGCATATTTTTTTAGGAAAATTTTATTCTTCATGTTTTAAAAATAGTTGAAGGGTAGATAAAATTAGAAACCACCAAGGCCAAAAAAGTAAAGGATAGTTTGTTTGCGTTAGGGGCCAAAGAGGAGGCAGAAATAGGATGACAGTTAAAAAAACAACAAAGAAAATGAGGTTTAAAAGGGCGAAAATATCACAGGGAACAAGATTGCCTTTTGTTCTCCTTTTTATTAATTGCCAAACCAGATAAATAACACAAATAGAGGTTATAATAACAAGGATCCATCCAAGGAGAAGGTGAGAGCCGAACCAATTGATATTGGGATTTGGTTTTTTAAGAGAAGAAAAATTCTGGACAAAAAATTTTACAACCACGTCTCCCCAAGGAATAAAATGGATACCGGCAAAAAGATTAAAAAATAAAAGATA
>CAYYXM010000004.1:0-18156 GCA_964475725.1 uncultured Candidatus Saccharibacteria bacterium
GGTCGGATAGCAAATATCCCTTTCGTGAACTTTGTGCAACTGGAATTGTTTTCAAATTTATTCAAGCAATTACTAAAAAGCTAAAAAAGCCAGGCCAAAATCAGTTGAAATGGTGGCTTGATTTAGTGGGATTGGCCACAATTGCAGACATTGTGCCACTAGTTGATGAAAACAGGATTCTTGCCAAATACGGTTTAATCGTTTTACAAAAAACAAAGAATTTAGGACTGAAAACTCTTTATAAAACTGCTAATATAGTAGCTGAAAATATTAATCCTTATACTGTTTCCTTTCAAATTGCCCCGCGCATCAATGCGCCTGGACGGATGGATCATGCCAATTTAAGTTTTTATCTTCTGACAAACCAAAATAAAGAAGAAGCGGAAAATTTAGCATTAAAAATTAATCGTTTAAATGAGAATCGGCAGACGAGGCTAGGTAAAATTTTAAAAGAAGCCCAAGCCAAAGTTGAAAAAGGAAAACTTCATCAAAAAAAAGTCATAATGGTAGAAGGTGAAAATTGGCCATCAGGAATGATCGGATTAGTGGCCGGTAAACTTTGCGAGCAATTTGCCCGACCTGCGTTAGTCTTATCAAAGGGTAAAGATTTTTCCAAAGGCAGTGCCAGGTCCATTGATGGATTTCATATTGTCGAAGCGCTAGAGGGGGCAAAAGAATATCTGCAAAAATTTGGTGGTCATGCCAGGGCAGCTGGTTTTGCTTTGGAAAATCGCCATCTGGATAATCTTTATAACAGGCTTTTGGAGGTAGCGGAGTCGAAATTAAAAGATGAAGATTTAGTACCAAGAATTTCTGTTGATGCCAAAATTGGAGCCGAAAATCTCAATTTGGATTTCTATGAAGATATAAAAAAATTAGAGCCATTTGGTATGGGCAATCCCCGACCAGTTTTTTTACTGGAAAAAGCTAAAATTTTAGATATAAAAACGATGGGACAAAAAAACCAACACCTGCGCTTGTGGTTAGAAAAAGATAATAAGAATATTGGCGCAGTTGGTTTTGATATGAGCGGTTTTGCCCAAAATTTATCTTATAATAAACTAATTGATTTAGTTTTTACTTTAGATGAAGACAATTGGAACGGCCGCCGCCGGCTGGATTTAAAACTTTTAGATCTCAAAAACAATTCTTAATCTTGACAAGAACTCCAATTCATGTTAATTTAATTTTTAGTCCTTTGATTCTTAGTGGAAGGAGGTGAAGTTTGTGAGAGGGCCTGAGTTGGAAGAGGTACTTGAGCAATGGCGCTCTTGGTTGAAGAAAAAACAGCCATTTGTTTTTGGTTCGTTGTGGAGGGCCGTCTATACCGAATCCTTTTCACCAGAAGAATACATACAGGTTTGGATGATCGTCCCTGATCTCTGGCAGGCTCAATTTGCTTCCGAAGCAGAGATTCTACCCGTTATTCCAGCAGAACTTGTCTCTGCCCTTTGGTTAAATCACATCCGTTTCGTGGAAGATCCCTACGAGATTCACGAACCTTGGGTTGACATCAGAATCAATCGGCTCTGCTGGAGCGTAGATGAGAGACTCCGCTTCCATATCCGCTGTGTTTGCCTCCACCTTTGTCACTTGATGGTCCTTGGTAGCTCCAAAGGCTATCTCCGACTCGATACCTAAAGCCCCTACCTTTAAAAGTATGGGGCTTTTATTTTTAAGAGGTCGAATACCCGGAAGCTTACTTCGGGGATGAGACCTATTTAAAAACAAACTTTTCCGCAAGGAATACCTCGTCAGCTTGCTGCGAGGTAGTTTATTTATGCTGCTCTTTTGAGTCCTTCCACAATTTCTTCTCTTTGTTTTCTAGCATTTAACTCCATAGCAGTTGTTTGTATTGTTCTTGCAATATCATCGATTAAGGGGCTACTGTGATATTTCTGCCAAGGATTATGCTCTAATTTTCCTCTGGCTTTATCTGTTTCTAACAATCTTCCAAGACGAGTTTTTGGCGAGGCAGTAAGAATTGACTCGGCAACTATTGATAATACTTCATCTGGATCGACATTGGGATAACTTTCTCTAATTTGTTTTAAACTACCACCGATAAATTGTTGAGCCTTGGGTTCATCTGTTACAACCGACATTTTATAATGAGGTTCTTCATCTTCAACATATTTTTCTATTTGAAGGCCGCATTTTAGTGTTGTATATTCAGGTTCTTGGGCTAATTCTGCTGGCTTTAATGGTTCGTCTTCATCCATTGCCTCTTGGGGAGTTGGTTCCCCTTCTGGTCCTAAAGTCATATTTTCTCCTTTCTTCCCAAAAATTGTATTATTGATATGTTTAAGTATATTATATACATAGCATGAAAGATAAATCAATTTTTGTTTGTGAAAATTGTGGTAATGAATATTTGCGTTGGCAGGGAAAATGTGATGCCTGTGGTGGTTGGAATACCTTGAAAGAGATCACTACAACCGTTACACCGTCAAGGGGTGGCTCTCTTTTTTCTGTCAAACCTTTAAAACTTGCCGAAATTAAAGATAAAGATTTTAAACGTTTTGCCTCAAAGATTGAAGAATGGGATAGGGTTTTGGGTGGCGGGATAGTGAAAGGCAGTATAATTCTGTTAGGCGGTGACCCAGGAATTGGTAAAAGTACGCTGCTAATGCAACTTGCAGATTGTTTTACCAAAACTCTTTATATCTCTGGTGAAGAATCTTTGCCTCAGCTAAAGTTGCGCGCCAAACGTTTAGATACTAATACAAAAACGGATTTTTTAGCTGAGACAAATCTTGAATCAATCTTGCAGGCAATTGAAACCAATCAGCCAGAAATTACTATTATTGATTCAATTCAGGCGCTTTATGATCCAACTTTCCCTTCAACTGCTGGCAGTATTGTTCAAGTTAGAGAATGTGCACTAAGGCTACAAAATTTATGCAAACAAAAAGGACTATCTGTAATTTTAGTTGGTCATGTGACAAAAGAAGGTTCAGTCGCTGGTCCCCGCACGCTCGAACATTTAGTAGATGCCTTATTATACTTAGAAGGTGAGAAATTTATTGGTACAAGGATCTTGCGGGCTGTTAAAAATCGTTTCGGTACGACCGACGAAGTAGGAATTTTCCAGATGTCACAAAATGGTCTAAAAGAAGTCAAGAATCCTTCTGAACTTTTTTTAGAAAAACACAAAGAGGCTGTTTCCGGCTCAATTGTTACTGTCACTCTACAAGGAAATCGACCTTTGCTTTTAGAAATTCAAGCCCTTTCCAACCCAACTTTATTTGGTCTACCACGGCGAGTTTCCTCAGGTTTTGATTTTAATCGCTTACAACTAATTTTAGCCGTTTTACAAAAAAGAGCAGGAATTAATCTGTCTGGTCAAGATGTTTATATTAATGTTGTTGGTGGCTTGCATATAGAAGAACCGGCCATAGATTTACCAGTTGCTTTAGCTGTAGTAAGTGCCTTCAAAAATAAACCAATTGCTCAACGTACGGTCGTATTTGGAGAAATTGGACTTTCCGGCGAGGTAAGAGATGTGTCATTGAAAGACAAAAGAATTAAAGAAGCCAAAAGGCTGGGATTTCAAAATATTATTGAGACAAGAAATATAGTTGAAGCGCTAAAAAAGATCGATTTAGCGTAGGAGAATTAGTCTAATAGTGATTGCTAGAAAGATAATAATAGATTAATATAATGCGAGCTTTCCCCCATTGAGGGTGACCTACCTAATTCCCGAGCGAAGCGAGGGAAGAGGAGACCAGAGGGGCGGAAGCCGGCTCGTAGAGCCTACGGCTCGGAGAGAAGCCCCCATGGATAGGGGGGTCGGGGGAAAGGAGCAGGAGGTGAGATGTTTCATATTCCAGATTTTGGTCAAAATGATATGTTGATATTTTTGGTTATTTTAATTATTGCTATTGTCGCTTTGGTTATAACTAAAAAACTTTTAAAAGTTTCAACACCATATTTTTTTATGGGCATGCTTGGATTAGTTTTGGGTCTTTTAATTGGTTGGTTTATTTCATCGCCACTGTCATCTTTACCCGGACCTTATGGTCGCTGGCTTCCAATGATTGTTAATATTTTTGTCGCTGTGGCAATTTTAGATTTGTTTATTGCTCAGGCAAAAACAGTGGAAATTATTTTTAATAAATGGTTGCATAAACCTACCGGTCCAGCTACTGAAATTTTACTTGATACTTCAGCTTTAATTGATGGTAGAATTTTATCTTTAGCCCAAGCAGGTTTTATTTTTGGTAAACTTTTAATACCATCTTTTGTTTTGAAAGAGCTACAAATAATTGCAGATTCTAACGATGATCTTAAACGGGCCAAAGGCAGACGTGGCTTAGAGATGCTTGAAGATTTACAAAATTTAGCCAATATTGATTTGGAAATTTTATCATACGGTGAGGATTTTCATGATGTTGATGGCCAGCTGATTAATCTTGCCAAAAGACGCAGAAGTAAAATACTAACCTGCGATTACAATTTAATGCAAACAGGTAGAATTCAAAAAGTTGAGGTATTAAATGTTGGACAACTATCTGAAGCCCTTAAACCGCTTTTAATTCCTGGAGAAGAAGTTGCGATTAAAATTATCCAAAAAGGTAAAGAGAAAGGTCAGGGAGTTGGCTATTTACCTGATGGTACGATGATTGTAGTTGAGGGTGGGGATAAGTTTGTTGGGCAAGAAATCAACTGTCAAGTATCAAAAATTTATCAAACAACCGCTGGGAAAATAATATTTGTTCAACCGAGTAATTTTTTAGGAAGTGGTGAAAGTAAAGTCCGCCGAGATCGCTAAGTTTCCAGAAGAATCTTTTGATTTTACCCGATAATGATAGATAGTACTATTATTTAAGCCGGTCAATTGAATAGAATGGTTTGTTGCCATAGTTGTATTAACAGGAGTTAAACTGCCATATGACGAAGTTAGTCCATATTCAACTTGGCTATCAGATGATTCGTTAGTAATCCAAGAGATAGTGACACTGTGAGCAGTTATTGAACCAGCCGAAACCCCAGAGATAATTGGGGCAGTAGTATCTTTGACAGCTTGGAATGTAATACTTCCCTCCCCCGTCATGCCAATACTATTTTTATCTCTGGCTTTAAGTATATGATTGCCAGAAGAAAGCAGATTGGTATCATATATATAGGAAAATGGTGAAGAGGAAGATGTGCCGATGGAAATATCATCAATCAAGTACTCAACTGATTGTATTGGGTAAGGAGAAGAGATAGTGACCTTAATTTCCATTGAACCAGAAACGCTGGCACCAGAAGTTGGGTTTATAAAATAAATATTGGGTCGGTTTGATTGGGAATATTCTTCACATTTTTCTGTTGGCGGAAAATTAGTAATTCCATTAGCTTGCGCCCAGGCACGAACGGGTCCCTCCCAGGCAGGATTATTGGGTAATTCAGAGTGGATATTAGTAAATAATTGTTCTTCAATTTGATCAGAAGGAGTTTGATCAGTAGCAAGTTTGCCATTTAACTTACAAACTTTCACAACTATATGGATATCATCCCAGTCGGTTGGCACTTGCCAAGAGGCAAAAATATCTTTTATTTTTTCTGGTGAATATTGGGTGGGCAATTTATTAGAAAATTTATCAACAGTAACTTCTTGAATACCAGGAGGCCTAATAAATTCTTCATTGGGTTTGTTTTTGAGTGCATTTTCCATAAATTGATGGAAAATTGGGCCGGCCGCAGAAATACCAGCTCCAGCTGCCGACATGGGTGTATTATCAGTATTACCAACCCATATTCCCACTGCCAGACTTGGCGTATAGCCCATTACCCAGGCATCGCGATTTTCAGATGTTGTCCCTGTTTTAGCAGCAACGGTGTGGTCAGGAAAATAGAGAGATGAGCGGCTACCAAACATTGGTGCGCGAGCATTATTATCAGATAAAATAGAATTAATTTCATAGGCAATTTGGGGATCTAATACCTCTTTGGCTTTATCTTGCCATTCTTCCAGTACTTTGCCTTTAGAATCTTCAACTTTCAAAATTGGTGTGGTTGGGGCGTATTTTCCTTGATTGCCAAAAACCCCAAAGGCACCAGTCAATTCTAATGGATAAACATCACCGCCACCCAAAACTAATGATAAACCATAGCGGGAAGGATTGTCCAAAGAAGTAATACCCATTTTTCTGGCTTGATCGATAACATTATTCAAACCAGCCAAATATAAAGTTTTAACGGCTGGGATATTAATAGAATTAGCTAATGCTTGCCGAATAGTAATTGGACCACGAAAAGAGCCATCATAATTTCTTGGGACATAATTGCCAAAATCAGTTTGTAGGTCAAATAAAACTGTTGCCGGATTATATTTACCCTTAAAGGCAGTGGCATAGGCAATTGGCTTGAAAGCTGAACCAGGTTGTTGTTGGGAAAGCATAACATTGACTTGGCCCTTAATTTCTTCGTTGAAATAGTCAGCAGAACCAACCATGGCTAAAATCTGGCCGGTTTTTGGATCGATGGCGGTTAGTCCAGCATTGTTGACTTTATATTTCTTCAGATTTTTTTCGGCATTTTGATAAACTGCTTCCTCTGCCATTTTTTGGGTGGGTAAATCAAGGGTTGTGGTAACTTTTAGCCCGCCTTGTTCCACCATTTGCTCACCATATCTATCAGCTAGAATTTCCCGAACAAGAAAGACAAAATGAGGGGCAGTAATTGATTCTGCTCTGGGGACAAAAGTCAATTCCTGTTTTTTGGCTTCTTCGGCTTGATCATAAGATATCATCTTTAGCGTCGCCATTCTATCTAAAACCCAATTTTTTCGGGCCAATAATTTTTCCTTGCCTGGTCCATAAGGTGAATAGCGGGTTGGTGCTTGAGGCAATGCTGCTAAAGTGGCAGTTTGGGCCAAAGTTAAATCTTTGACCGATTTGCCAAAATATGATTGAGAGGCCGCTTCAATGCCGTAATTATTCGAGCCATAGGGAATTTCATTCAAATAAAAGGCAAGAATATCTTCTTTGGAGTACATCGCTTCTACTTCTAAGGTTAGAATTAATTCCTTAATTTTTCGATTCCAAGTCCGCTCAGGTGAAAGGAGAGCATTTTTGACAAATTGCTGAGTGATAGTAGAAGCGCCTTGGACTGAGCCTCTATGAATAATGTCATAATAGGCTGCCCGAAGAATTGATCTAAAATCGATACCAAAATGATGGTAAAAATCTTTATCTTCAGCAGCAATGGTGGCATTTTTCATCATCTCCGGAATATCTTTTTTATCTAAAAGGATTCGGCGTTGCTCACCATGGAGATCATATAAAATATTGCCATTGCGATCATAAATCTGGGTAGAAGCCGGCACCATCCGTTTTTGAATTTTACCAGGTGTGGGCAGGTCTTTTGAATAATACAAAAAGAGTATTGTTAGAAGTCCAACAAAAATCAATGCTGTCCAACCTAAAAAACGGAGTACTCTTTTGCCAGTGATTTTCTTTTTTCCCTTGAAAAGTTTAGGATAAATTTTAAGGGGGTTAAAAAAATTTGAGAATATTTTCATAGATATTACTTACATTATATATCAAATTAATATTTTTTCCCTTGCAAAGCTAAACGTTATTAATCATAATGAAAAAAAGGAGATTTGTCAAGGAATAAACTTATGTAAAGCATAGTTTATTCCGCAGACCCCGTATATGACCCCATAGTATTCGCTTCGCTCAACTACGGGGCAAGCGCTCCAGGAAGTATGCCCTGAACTCAAATTTAATTTGTAGTTTAGGGGAGTTGTAGCGGGGTCAACCCTGCCTTAAAAAACGATTTCAGGATAACATGGAGTATTAATGAAAAAAGATTTATTAGAGCGTGGAGTTGTTGATATTATCGGCACAAAGGAGCTAGAAAAAGCTCTTTCCTCTGGTCAAAAACTGCGTATCAAGCATGGTGTTGATCCGACAACCACTTCCTTACATCTTGGTCATGCTGTTTGTTATCGCAAACTTGCCGCCTTTCAAAAACGTGGTCATCAGATTGTCTTTTTAATAGGTGATTTTACCGCCCGGCTAGGTGATCCAGCAGGAGAGTTAAAGGCCCGCCGACTGCGTACTAAAAAAGAAGTACAAGATATGGCTAAAAATTACCTCGACCATGTTGGAAAAATATTAGATCTCAAAAAAACTGAAGTTGCTTATAACTCCCACTGGTATGACAAGATGGGTTTGGATGAATTTTTGCGATTAAAGGCCAATTTTACCATTTCCCAACTTTTAGAACGGGACATGTTTCAAAAAAGAATAAAAGATAATATGGAAATTGGTTCTCATGAGATTGATTACCCAATTTTACAGGCCTATGATTCAGTCATGTTGAAATCCGATATGACGATTTGCGGTCATGATCAATTATTTAACGAAATGCAAGCAAGAAAATTACAGCCATTATTTGATCAAAAACCGCAAATTATTATGGCGATGGGAATTTTAACCGGACTAGATGGTAAACGGAAAATGAGCCAGAGTTTGGGCAATGATATAAAAATTGATGACCAGCCCAATGATATGTTTGGCAAGGTTATGTCCATTCCCGATGAGTTAATTTTGTGTTGGTTTGAACTTTGTACTGATGCCAATTTAGAGCAGATTAAAAAGGACTTAGAAGCCGGTGAGAATCCGCGCAATTTGAAAGAACGCTTAGCCATGGAAATTGTGACAATCTATCATAGTCGGGAGGCAGCCCAAAAAGCGGCAGAAAATTTTAATCAGATTTTTCGGGAAAAAGGATTGCCAGAAGAGATGGAAATCAAAACTTTTGCTGCCAGCAATTATAAATTAGATCAACTTTTAGTGGAGACAAAATTAGCCTCTTCTTTCTCCGAAGCCCGGCGGCTGATAAAACAGGGTGGAGTAAAAATTGATGGCGAGAAAATTGAGGAAGTAGGCGAAATCGGTTTGCACGATGGAATGATTTTACAGGTGGGGAAAAGGAAATTTGTAAAGATTGAACTAAATTAACTTTATTTGAGTTCTAACTCATAGGCCTTATTTTCCGCCAAAACCCAGGCCTTATTTGTTTTATAATTGATAAAAATATCTTTTAATTTTGAGGCCTCCAAAGGAAGAGCATATTGTTTGGTATAGGAGCCAGTTTTATCATAGGCAATAATCCGCGGCGAGATAATATAGCCAGAAGAAGTCTTGCCGCCGCCGTCAAGAATATAAATATAAGTTGCATCCGGATCGGTTAAAATTTTCAAAGGCGTGTAAATTTTATCAAAAGGAGTCGGCACATTTTTAAGTTCAAAGGCGACTTCTTTGCCTTTGGTTAATTTTGTGACAGTGCCATCACCGCGCAAAATATAGAGTTTGCCATCAATGGCCAAAGACAGTGCATTTTTGATATCAATTTTTGCCGAAATAATATAAGAACTACCTTTACTATAAGTACCATCTTGACCAATAGTATGTTTATAAATTTGGTTAGCTGATGGATCAAGAAGATAGACATTATTAAAAAAGACAGCCGTTGATTGGGCCCAAGCGAGGTTGCCTTCTTTTAAGGAAACAACCTCAATTTTATCGGTCTCAGTATTAATTTGGTAAGCTTTTTTACTATCCATATAAGTAAAAAAGGATTTATTATAGGCAATCCAAGCGCCAGTTTGAGGTTTGCCAGCGGAAAGGGGAATAGTGCCGATTTCTTTAATTTTCCCGTCAGTTAAATTGGCTTTATAAACCTTGTTTTCCAAAGATAGGCCATAAAGATAACCTTCGGTATAAAAAATCTCCAAGGCTTGGGGAAAACTTGCCACAACATTGGGGGAAGTGCGTATGGTCGAAGTCAGTCCGTCAAGTTTATTTTGGGCATCTTTTTCTAAATCAGAGGCTTCTTGCTGGAAGATAGAATTTTTTAGAATCTGGCTTTTAGAAAGCGATGATAGAAGCAAATCTTTAGCTTTATCATTTTCATTGAATAAAATAGCCGATTTGGCTTTTTCTAAATCCCCCCTGGCATCATTTAAATACTGCTGAGCTTCACTTCTTTTCATAAAACTTGAGCTTTGTTTTTTCTTTACACCAATCCAAACACCTAAAATTACTAAAAGAAGCACAGCACCAATAATCAAAAGACGGCGACGGTTACGCAGATAAAGAAAGATTTTTTGAAAAATCCCACCAAAGCGGAAACGGGAAACTTGGACTGCGGGGACTTGTTTTTGTGATCGATAATCATAAACTTGTACATTTTCTAGCTGTTTCTGTGTCGGAGTTGGTGTAGGTTGGCTACCAGAAATAAATTGCCAAAGTTTTTGTCCATAAGGTTGTAGCCAGCTGTAAAGTTTTTGGAAGACGGTTTTTAATATCCTACCTATCGCGGGGAAAAATCTTTGGGATAAAAATTGCCAGAAAGTCACTCCAGTGTGCTGGATTTTTTGTCCGCCAGTTGCCAGGGCTGGTGCTGCTCGTTTCCCCCAGCGTTGGAAAACTTGCCAACCGCCAGTAAAACCTTGATCCAAATAAACTGTATCAATTTCTTCTGGTGGCGCTTCTGGTTCGGCAAGTTCTACGAGAATGGCGTTAACATTTCTCCCCCCAGTTTTTTTAATGAGTTTTGCCATTTCCATTACTGACTGTGAAGGACTAGCAAAAAGTCCAACATCCTTAATTTGACTAAGGGACAAGAAATCCAAAAGTGTATGACTGGCAATAAATACCCGATCTTTTTGTTTAAGAGTGCCACTGGCAATGGCTGAGAAAGTTTTTAGGGGATGGGGCTCAATTACTTCTTCTGTTTCAATAATTTCTTCCATTCGTCCCTCACGCAAAAGATAAGCCAGTGCCCGACCAGTGGAAGCGATATGGATTTGCTGGTTGCAGATTAAAACCAAAATCGCATTAAGGTTGCCAATCCAGTCAGTTTCACCCTGGCCAACAATTTCAGCTAAAGTTTCATTAATTTTTTTGAGGGCATTTTCAAAATTTTCCAAATCCGAAGTTGACTCGCCTGAATAATAGGCGCGAATAGCGGTATTGATAATTGTCTGTCCTACTTGGGAGGTTGGAAACCATGGATTTAAAATTTCCACCAATGAAAAAAGTAGGCCTTTTTCCTGTTGGCTTGTTTCTTCAGGTAAATAAGCCTGACAAGTTAAAAATCGATCAGGGATTTTTTGAGAAGTAGCAAGCCGGCAATACCTAATTTTAGGAGTCATATTTATCCGCTCCCTTGCTCAAATTGATTATACAACATAAATTTGGCCAATGGCAAATTTGAACAAGATATTATAAAAACAAAAATCAATCCGTCAGCTAGCATATAAAAAAATCGGGGATAGGAGACTCGAACTCCTGACCTCCGGACCCCCAGCCCGGCGCGCTACCAACTGCGCCAATCCCCGTCAAAAAGTGAAACTTGCACCAGTTAGCCAAAAAAGAAGGAAACTAACAGTATAATTAATAATTATCGGAATTATTGGAAAAAATAAATTGAAAAGCAAAATCAGCAAGAGGATAGGTAGGCCCATTCTTTGAAGATTAAAAAAAGCTTCTTCTGACATAAAAATTCGCAGTACCTTGGAGCCATCTAGGGGAGGAATAGGCAACAGATTAAAAATCATTAGAATTAAATTGACAGCAATTATTGCCAGAAGTAGGGGAGTGGGCAAGAGGCGATAAAGGGCCGAAAGTAATATTGCTAAAATGAGATTGGCGCCCGGGCCGGCAAGAGAGACAAATAATTGATCCCATTTAGGATTTTTAAAATTGTAAGGATTTATCGGCACTGGTATCCCCCATCCAAATCCCACTAAAAATAGAAAAAGCGTGCCCATCGGATCTAAATGGGCTAAAGGATTAAGGGTTATTCGGCCGGCAAGTTTGGCTGTTGAGTCCCCTAGTTTATAGGCAACCCAAGCATGGGATGCTTCATGGACTGTGATAGCAACAACCAATCCCAGCAAAAACCCCAACATTCCCAATGGATCATGAAGAAAAGCTAAGAAAAGCATTGCACTACCTACCAGTTTATGCTAATGTTAAAAAGTAATCAAGAAAGGAAGCATTATGCAAACAGCAAAAAGAACACGCATACTAAAAAAGATCCAAGCTGAGTGGATCTGCTTTATGTGTGGTAAGAAAGCAGCGATTGCCCAACATCGTTCTCACTCTATGAGGGCTGTCAAAAGAGTGCAAAAACCCAATTTACAAAAATTTCGAGTTATACAAGAAATTTCGAAAGCAGGGCGAAAATATCAAGGAAAGTATATTTGCACTAGATGTCTTAGAACTTTGGGAAAGAGTTCCTAAATTATTCCTTAGATTTTTCCTTAGGTTTTTCTTTGGGTTCTTCTTTAGGTTCTTCCGTGGGTTCTTCTTTTGGTTCTTCTGTTTTTGGTTCTTCCCCGGGTTCTTCTTTCGGCTGTTGTCCACGTTTAGCCTTGAAGCATTCAGAGCACAAAACAGTTGAAGGGTTGCGTGGTTGGAAAGGGACGGTGTCTGTTTTGCCACATTCTGCGCAAGTTATTTCGTATTGTTGACCACTGGAACGGTTGGCTTTGCGAGCAGCCCGACAATCTGGACAGCGGGCTGGCGGATTTTGGAAGCCTTTTTCCTGGTAAAATGATTGTTCACCAGCGGTCCAGACAAATTCTTTATTGCAATCCCGGCAATTAAGTGTTTTATCCTGGAAATCCATATTTCAATACCAAATTATTTACAAGGGCTCGAACCAACCCTTGGGTATTCCACCTATTTTCATCATATAGATATATATTTTGGTTGTCAAATAGAAACAAGTATTATACTATTTGTGTAATTAGTGAATGTTATTAGTGGGATTAGTGTAAAAATGAAACTTCATGATTTAGTAAAAATTAAAGAAAAAATTGTTGGTAAAAGTTTTTTATGTTTGGCCAGTGATCTTTCGCCGCGAATAGAAGAATTAAATAATTTCTTTGATAAACTCCAAATTGCTATGGCAGATAGGCATTGTCTAATAGATACAAATTTAAAAGTGGAACAAATAAGAGCGCTTTCCAAAGATTTACATCTGCGGCCACATTCTTCTTTTGTCAAAGTGGCAGTAATTTCCCCTGCCGAAAATTTAAATCCGGCTTGTGGCAATGCCCTTTTAAAAATTTTAGAAGAGCCACCGGGCAAAACTGCTTTTTTCCTCTTGGCACAAGATGAGATGGCGCTTTTACCTACCATTCGTTCTCGCTGCCAAAAGGTCATGCTAGAAGCTAAACCAATTTTCCAGCCTGATTTGAGCTTATTGGAGATTTACAAAAAGCCGTTGGTTGAGAGATTTAGCATAGCCAATGATTTATCGACAAGAGAAGATCTTTTTAATCTTTTAGATATTTGGCAACTTGAGATTAAAAAGAATGCCTTTGAAAAAACAACCTTGATAAAAAAATTAATAAGGTGTAAAATGCTATTACGGGCAACCAATGTTAATAAACGCTTGCTTCTAGAAAATATGTTTTTAGAGGAGATGGAATAAACCCAAAGTTTCAAGCTCAAATGTCAAATGAAGTTCAAAATCTAAAATCCAAATAAAATTTGACATTGAGACATTTAGGCATTGATTTGACATTTGGATTTTATCATTAGGATTTAAGGAGTATATAGATGATTTTTGAAGTATCAATTATTGTGGCAATAGCAGCAATTTTTGTTATTATTGCTAGAAAATTTTATTTAAAACAAGAATTGCCTCAGCCACCCATTATTACAAGTGCCTCAACAAATGATTTTTGGGAAGATCAGGCAATTGCTGAGAAGCCAAAATGGGAAGAAAAGACGGAAAAAAAGGAAAGGATGGAAGAAAAAATTGATACAACGAGAGATTTGGCCATTAACCAAGCCCAAGATTATTTTGAAAAAGGTGATTTAGAGATGGCCGAGCGGATGTTTTTGCAGGCAGCCACCCATGATCCTGATAATGCTCGAATTTACAATCATTTAGGCATTATTTATATGCAAAAAAAGAATTTTGCTGATGCCCTAGAGGCCTTTGAGGCCGCCCTAAAATTAAATCCCAAAATCGCCTCCCGCCATGTTAATCTTGGTTTAATTTATATGCGCATTGGTAAGCCCAAGCGCGCCCGCCGCTATTTTGAGAAGGCAATTAAGCTAGAACCAGAGAACGAAAAATATAAAGATCTACTTTTCAAGAGTAAGCACGGATGATAGAATTAAGGGGATGCCGGAGTAGCTCAATGGTAGAGCAAGCGCTTTGTAAGCGAGAGGTTGGAGGTTCGACTCCTCTCTCCGGCTCCACCTCACTTTGTTTGGTGTAAACTGTTTTTCCTATAATTTAGTTTACGGCGAGCGAATGCGAGCCGGGGTACGGGAAGTGGTCAAACCCAGCGGTCTGTAAAACCGACGCCTTCGGGCTTCGTAGGTTCGAATCCTACCCCCGGCACCACGTACAAAACAAAGATTTTTACGTGGTAGCCACGTTTCCACTGCAGGTGGATTACGTGGCACCAATATAATTTAAAACTCAAAACTTAAAAGTTAAAATTACAGTTAAAAATTTAAAATTTTTAGTATCGAAGATTTCTTAGCCAAAATGCCGAGGTAGCTCAGCGGTAGAGCAACTCCATGGTAAGGAGTAGGCCGTGGGTTCAATTCCCATCCTCGGCTCCATATATCATTAACTTAAAACTTAAATCTCAAAAGTCAAAACAAGGAGTAAAAATGGCCAAAGCCAAGAAAAAAATGATAGTTTTAGTTTGTGGCGAGTGCAAAGGGCAGAATTATTTTCTTAAGAAATCTCCTTCAGTTGAGGAAAAATTGGAGTTGCAAAAATTCTGCAAAAAATGCAAGAAACACACGGCGCATAAGGAAAACAAAGTATAATTAAGTTCAAAATCCAAAGATCAAATGTCAAATGAAATCCCAAATCTAAAATCCAAATTTGGCATTAAGTCAATTTAGTCATTGATTTGACATTGGGCCTCCGGCTCGGAGAGCCTCTGGCTCGGAGAGATTTTGTCATTTGGATTTAAATTATAAGGGCCTGTAGTTAAGTGGTATAACGGCGGTCTCCAAAACCGCGATCGGGGGTTCGATTCCCTCCAGGCCTGGTCCAATCATCTCTCTTGCAGAGACTGATTGGACCGTACCACAAGCATCTCTCTGACGAGACTGCTTGTGGCGTGCCGCCCCCTGTGAATTTGATTTATTATGTATTATGTTTATATTTTACAAAGTAAAAAAGATAAAGGTTTATATATTGGAGTTACTGTTGATTTAAAGAAAAGAATTAAGGAGCATAATAAAGGAGAATCTTTCGCTACAAAAGGAAGAAAACCTTTCCAACTAATCCACTATCAAGCATTCATTTCCAAGAATGATGCAATTAATACAGAACAATATTTTAAAACTACGCGTGGGCGCCAAAGAATTAATAGAATGCTTAAGGAAACATTGCAATAATTCGTGTGATTCGTGCTGCCTTGTGGACAAGGTAGTGGTTGACAGAAGTTAAAATAACTTATACATTATAGCTAAGATAATCAAATTTTTAGAACTCCTAAGGACGGAGGGATTTATGGCTAAAAAAGTTACTTTAGAACAATTAGCGGGAATGGTTAAGTGGGGTTTTGATGAGGTTCATACAAAGCTAGAAGAGCATGGTATAAGATTTGATAAAATTGACAAAAGATTTGATAAAATTGATAAAGAGTTGGTGGCTATCCGCTTCCAGCTAACCGAAGTAGTCCACCGCAATGAGTTTTTACAACTTAAAGAGGAAGTAGAAAAAATCAAAGCTAAGGTGGGAGTCAAGTAGGATGACTAAAAAAGAATTTACTGTTCGGGAAGTAATCGTTTTGCTGGAGAAAATGCAGGATGGCATTAAAGTTATTGGCGAACAGTTTTTGGGTATAAAAAAAACCATGGTTAGTATGCAGCAAGGCATTGCGGATTTAAAAGAGGGAATGATAGATGTGAGAGTAGAGTTAAATCAAGTGAAGGGGAGATTAGATAAAACAAATAATAGATTAGATAATATTGAGGGGGAGTTATATCATATTAAATATTCCTTGCAGCAGAAAACCGATCAAGAAGATGTGGATAAGATAGACAAGCGGGTAACAGTTTTAGAAAGGAAAATTTAACCCACCTTAATTTTTAACTTTTAGATTTTGAATTATTAAATGTATTTGTCCCACAGCGCTCAATCTCTTGGCGAATTAGATGATTATTTCTCTTCGCCAAATAGATTTCGCTTAGCGGGACGCAACAGGATTCAAATGGATTAAATCCTAACTTGGACAGGGGGAATCCATTTATATTATATTTTATTAACTTAAGGTGTTGCGGAGGGGACCTTGTCATCGCTACCATTTGATCCCTACACAAAATCAATTCATAAACTCCGCTTTCATTTTAGTTGGCGTGGTTTTTGGCGGTCTAAATGGGTGAGGAGGACTTTAGGTATTATTGCCATCGCCGCTCTCATTGGCGCCACGGTTTTGAGCGGGGTAACGCCAAAAGCGAGGGCAGATACTATTCCAGCAGGTACTGTTATTTGGCCTTGGGATACTACCTATGACAATCGAGATGTTGAAATCTCTTCAGGGATAGTGGAAATTAATGGTAGCCACCACTTTACTAATTTAACAGTAAAAAGCGGAGCGGCATTAACTCATCATACTGCTAATGGTGGTGGTTATTATTTTTATAATTTAGATTATTTCCTAATAAGGTGGGAAGGTTATTTATATATTCCAACAACTACCAATTATCAGTTTTCAGTTAATGTTGATGATCATGCTAAAGTTCAAATTGATGGTTCCTATATAATTGGTTCAGCTGGCGATGGAGCTAATTGGGGAAATGATGGGGATGCATCAGGTATTCAAGCATGGAGTGCTGGTGACTGTAAAAGAATAACCGTTGAATACGCGGAGGAAGGTGGCAATGCACTGATGCAATTATCATGGTGGATATCACCCCCGCTGGGGCCTTATAGTCCTGTTCCTGCCAATCGTTTTTATACTGATGCGGCCTGTTCAATTAATGGTTTGACACAATCTCTTTCTTATTATCCTTTTACAACTTGGCCCGAGAATTATTTTATCGCAGATCCAGCTCATGCTTGGCCTTCTTTTGATCATCGTGCTGTTATTAGTGGTTATAATTCCAACATAAATCACGCCATTGATTGGAATTGGGGTAATGGGGCTGGTGGTACTCTTGGTAGTCCAAATGAGGGACGACAAATGGTTACTATGGATTTAGATGTTACTGGTAATGTTATTGTTGAAAATGGTGGTTACATCGATGTCAATGGCAAGGGAATGCGGGGCGGAGGCCTCGATGGTAGAGCGGGAGGCGGAGGTTATCAATTTACCGGTGCTGGTGGTTATGGACATGATGATGAGGAGGGAGGTGGAAGAGGCGGTGGTACAACCCCAAATTATTTATTAGGTGGCTCTGGGGGTGGTGGAGGTAATAATAATAGCTCATATGGTGGTGCACAGGGGGGTGGCGGAGGTTATGGCGGGTATGGAGCCTATGGTGAGTCTATGGTAGATGACGGTGGTGGAGGCGCCGGTTATGGAGGACAGGGAGGCTCACCTAACACAAATGGTACCAGTAATAAAGGCTTATTTACCCAGAATTTAAGTGCTATGGCAGATGGTAGTTTATTGTTAGGTCCTGGTGGAGGTGGTGGTGGTTCAATGCGGCCAAATATGGCAGGTGCAGGTGGCGGTTCAGTTCGTATCAGGGCCCAAAATATTAGTGTTAGTGGAGGAATTAGTGCTGATGGAACTTCAGGTGGAACTGAATCTCAAGGAGCGGCTGGTGGTGGTGCTGGAGGAGGAATTTTCTTGTATGGTCGGCAAGGTGTTTATGTTCACAAAGTACCATATACAATTACTGCTCGGGGTGGTAACGGTGGTCACCAATCCAAAGGAGCAATCGTAGCAGATGGAGGTGGAGGAGGTGGCGGCATAGTCGTGGTATATCTTGGCGATATAAGTATCCCAACTTTAGATCGAATTGATATTTCAGGTGGAAGATCCGGAACTGCCAATCGTTATGGTGAGGAAGGAATTAAATTTGTCCAATCTGTACCATTGGCTGGTCAAATGGCTTTAGGTGTGGTTAAAGAAACATTCCGCAATATAGTCACCAGTAGTGATTGGAATGATCCAACTAAAGCAGCAGCAACCTTCAATTCTGGCGAAAC
>CAYYXM010000005.1:0-16412 GCA_964475725.1 uncultured Candidatus Saccharibacteria bacterium
CAACCAAGCAAAGACTGCAATGAGCACTGCGCAAAAAAGGCCCAAACAAACTTTCTCCCATTTCCTCAAAGATATCACCTCCTTTTGATTTCCCTGAGGATGTTTAGATAATAGCACTTTTACTAAATTTTGTCAATGGTTTTACATCAAACTGACTGGATCGACATCAATCTTCCACTCATCGGGGATTTTTAAGAGCATTGGATAGAGTTTAATAGGTGAAGTTTTGGTTTTCAGAATAATTTGCCAGCGGAATTTATCCCGTTTTTTCTCCAGATAGGCCGGAGCTGGCCCCCAGATCTCAGCAGGAATCCGCCGTCCGCCAGCTGGCGGAGCGGATCGTTTTTTTAGCCAGTTATATAAATCCTGTGTCCTTTTCTGGCAGATAATTTCACGTTTGTGCTCGATGAATAATTTAATCAAATGGCTATAAGGTGGCAAATTTAATTTCCGCCTTTCCGCCAGTTCATTATCCAAAAACCCGGTAGGGTTTTTATTTTGTAAATAAGCAAAAAGTAGGTTTTCTTGGCGCTTTGTGACAATTAACCGTTCCTTGGTCATTTCTAAAAGTTTCCACAAAATAGAAAAGGCTTCTTCCTTCGCTTGAAAGTGGGGTAGGTTTAAAATTGTATCTGTGCCAAGAGCTAAAGTATAATCTGTTTGAATAAAGGGATAATCAAATATTTTCTGTGTTGCTACAATAATTGAGCCAGCAGGCGGTATATAATCCGGATTTTTGGCCTTTTCGCTATCAATTCTGATAATTGGTCTTTTAGGGAAAAGCTTTTTTAATACTTCCTCAATTCTTTGAGTGCCCAGCCCGTACATTTTTAAATTAACATTTTTGCATTTCGGACAATTTGAAGGGGAGGGCACTTTCCTCCCGCATTGATGGCAAAAAAGAATAATTTTTTTATTGGTAAAAGAAGGAACAAAAGGAACATTACAACGCGGACACCGATATATATAATCGCAATCAGAGCAACTATATATTCGTCCCCCACCTTTGCGAGGATAAAAAATTAAAATACTTTTTTTGCTCTCAAGGATGGGGTGTAAAATATAATCTAATTGTTGGGCAAGCGTTCCCGAGGAGGAATGAATTTCCACTTTACTTTTGGGAATTTGGAGTGTTTGCCAAGCAATTTTACCTTCTTTTATTCTTTTATAAATTTGAACAGATGGCAGTGTTGAGGATAAAATTAAATCTACACCAGCTATTTTATTTAAAAACATAGCCAAAGTTAAAAGATTATAGCGGGGAGATTGTTCTTGTTTAAAAGCCTCATTTTGGAAATTTTCTAAAATGATTAAAGATAGATTAGAAGGCAAAGTCCAAAATGCTTGGCGCGAACCAATAATAATTTTTACTTCTTGTTCTTGAATTCTTTGCCAAAGATCACTGCGTTGTCGAATAGTCAAGCGGCTGTGCCAAAGCGCAATTCTCGTGGGTGAGAGGAGCCATTTTAAATTCTCTAAATAGGTACTACCAATCATTATTTCTGGTAAAAGTAAAAGAACTGATCCACCCTTTTTGATGATATTACTTATTGTACGAGCGTAAAACGAGGTCAAAAGTGGTTGGGAATAAGAGACTAAATTAATATGATGAATTTTATGATGATAGACAGGTTTAGGCAAAGAAATACGAAAGTTTGAAAGATTAGCTTTTCTAGAAATATTTGGTAGAAATAGAAACAAAATTTCAGATAAGGTGCATTGATAATAACGGGATAGCCAAAAAGAATAATTTAATATTTCTTTAGAAAAAGCGCGGGAGGCAACAATATTTTGGATAGATTTTAATTGTTTAATTGGAATAAGTGATTTATAGATGATTTTAATGACAACACCCAAAATTATTCGTCTTTGAAAGGGAATTTGAACTAAACTGCCAACAAAAATTTTCCTTTCTAAATTTTGAAGAATTTTATAGGCAAAAAACTGCCGCCGGCGATCAGTTTTAACTTCTGGCACAACTTGAGCAAATTTCATGTTGACACTAATATACACGAAAATAGATCAGATTATAATATCACTAATTACACGGATATTCTTTTAACTTTTGACTTTTTCTTTTTGAATTTTTACCGTTGCTTTTATTAGACCGGCAAATAAGGGATGAGGGGAGAGGGGGCGGGATTTAAACTCTGGGTGGGCCTGGGTGGCGACAAAGAAGGGATGGTTTTTCAGTTCTATAAATTCAACCAATCGTTTATCAGGGGAGAGTCCCACTAGTCCAATTCCCTTTTTTTGCAAAATTTTATGATATTTCGGATTAACCTCATAGCGGTGACGATGACGTTCGCAAATCTTTGTTTTTCCATAAAGAGAAGCAGTTAGCGAACCTTTTTGCAAATTGCAAGGATAGGCACCCAATCGCATGGTTGCACCTTTGGTAGTTACTTTTTTTTGCTCCGGCATAATATCAATCACCGGATATTTTGTCTTCGGAGCAAATTCAGTAGAATTTGCTCCTTTTAGCCCACAAACATTTCTGGCAAGTTCAATGACGGCAGTTTGCAATCCCAAACATAAACCTAAAAATGGCAGGCCATTTTCCCTGGCATATTTAATCGCCATAATTTTTCCCTCAATTCCCCGATTGCCAAAGCCGCCCGGCACAACAATACCATTAACTTCATAAAGAGGTGATAAATCCTTTGTCTTTTCTATTTTTTCGCTATCTATCCAGACAATTTCTAAATCTACGTCATTCCACAGGGCAGCAGTTTTAATTGCCTCAGTCACTGACAAATAAGTATCTTTCATTGCCATATATTTACCAACTAAACCAATTTTTATCTTTTGCTCTTTTTTCACTTTAACTTTTTCTAATAATTTCTCCCATTTTATAAAGTTTGGTTTTTTTAAAGGCAAGTGCAATTTTTTGCAAATATAATTTCCGAGACTATTTTGCTCTAAAATAAAAGGCACTTCAAAAACACAAGGCAAAGTTGGCAAAGGAATTATTGCTTTTTCCTCTATTCCTCCAAACATGGAAATTTTAGCAATGGCGCTTGTAGATAATTTGGAACCATTATCATAACGGGCAATAATAATATCTGGTTGAATGCCCAAACCTTGTAGATCATGAATGCTGTTTTGCAAAGGTTTAGTTTTATACTCCTGCGTTGTTGGTAAATAGGTGATATAGCCAACATGGACAAATAAAACATTTCCCTCGCCTTCATCTTTTTTCATCTGGCGAATGGCTTCCAAAAAATGCAAACCCTCAAAGTCACCAACGGTCCCGCCAATTTCAGTGATTAAAATATCTGTCCTGTAAAAAGAAGCGGCCTCTCGTATGCGCGATTTAACTTCATTAGTTAGATGGGGGATAACTTGGACAGTTTTGCCCAAAAAATCACCACGACGCTCTTGGTCCAAAACCGCCTGATAAATATTGCCGCTCATTACCGATGAAACTTTGGCTAAATTTTGATTTAAAAATCGCTCATAATGGCCTAAATCCAAATCTGTCTCTGCTCCATCGTCTGTGACAAAAACTTCACCATGTTCACCGGGGTTTAAGGTACCGGCATCAACATTTAAATACTGGTCAAATTTCTGGCAATATACAGAAAAGCCCCGAGCTTTCAAGATAGTACCGAGGCTGGCGGCGGTAATCCCCTTGCCGAGTCCTGACAGGACTCCGCCAGTAACAAATATAAATTTAGTCTTTTTCATTCATTTTCAAACTATTGCAAAAATGCTTTTATGTCAAGCGGATAAAATGCTACAATATAATTGATGAAAAAACGGTTTTTTGTTGCCATCAATTTACCCAAAGACCTAAAAGAAAAAATAGATACATTTTACCAGACCTTTTTGGCAGGATTATCTTTGCGCAAAACTTTGTTGAACAATCTCCATTTGACTTTAATTTTTTTAGGCGATCTTAACAAAACGCAAGAAACAAAGTTAAAAGAAATTTTAAAAGAGACATTGGCAGAAGCCAATTCATTTAAGCTGACAATTTCGGGCATGGGCGTTTTCCCTGATATGCATAGAGCTCGGGTTGTTTGGCTTGGGGCATCTGATCATGCTTTAAATCAAATTAATCTACTTCTGTATCGTAAATTATCCCAGGCCAATTTTAAATTAGATGGTCGGCCTTATACCCCACATTTAACTTTAAGCAGAATAAAACAGCGCGATCAAACTATTAAAACAACATTGCCTTTAATAATTAGCGAACATAAAAGTGAAAAGTTTGGTACCTTTATCGTTAATTCAATTGATTTGATGGAGAGCGTGTTAACAAAAACCGGACCCCAATATTCAATAGTTGAGAGTTATAAACTTAAATAATAATTAGTACTAAATGCACAAATTAACAAAATATTTAATTGAATCCGGTGTCTTAAAAACCCCCACAATCATTGAGGCCTTTGATCAGTGCCCACGGGAAAATTTTATGATCCAAGAATATCAGGATTATTCAATGGAGGATACGCCTTTTCCAATTGGCTATGGTCAGACAATTTCACAGCCCTGGACCGTAGCCTTTATGTTGGAGCACTTGGAGCCGAAAGAAGGCCAAAAAATTTTAGATATTGGTGCTGGCTCTGGTTGGCAATCAGCACTTTTGGCAAAAATAATTGGTAAAAAAGGCAAACTCTATGCTATAGAAATTATTCCAGAACTTGCCCAATTTTGTAAAGAAAATCTCGCCAGATTGAAGATTAAAAATGTTGAAGTTTTATGCACGGATGGCTCCAAGGGTTTACCAAAGTTTGCGCCTTTTGATCGAATCATTGTTGCTGCTGCTGCACCAGTTGTCCCCAAACCCTTACAAGATCAACTAAAAATCAATGGCAAGCTCTTTTTGCCGGTATCAGCGCCTGATGGTGATCAAGAACTAATATTACTTGAAAAAGAATCAGAAGAGCACTATCAAAAAACTGAGTTTCCTCATTTTGTTTTTGTGCCACTAAAAGGAAAGTACGGTCAAAACTATTGAGCAATGACTTGCGATTGACCGCTCCCCGGTAGCCGAATATCCTGTGGAGGAAAGAGTACTATCCAGGCTTTGCCGACGATATTAATTTTTGGTACTGGGCCTATATCTCGGCTGTCATAAGAGGATTCGCGATTATCTCCCATTAAAAAGTACTGGTCATTTTTTAATTTTATTTGATATGGTGTGGTGGAATCAGAAAATAAGGTTTTAATATCATCTGATAAATAATCTTCTTTGAGAAGTTTACCATTGATATAAATTTTACCATCTTTTATCGTTATCTCTTCACCTGGCAGTCCAATGATTCTTTTGATCCAGGTATCACGAGGAGCAATTGGCGGACGAAAAACAATTGGATCACCACGGTGGGGCTCATGTAATCGATAGGAAAGTTTGGAAATTAACATATATTCTTTATTGTGAAAATTTGGCTCCATACTGGGACCATCAACATAAAAGGGAGTAAAAACAAGATAGCGCAAAAGAAGGCCAATTATAAAAAGAGAGCCAAAATATTTAAACCAATGCCAGGCTTTTTGCCAAAAAGTTTGTTGTTCCATAAAATCCTTATTGGTGGTCGTGGTCCGATTTGAACGGACGACTTCCACGATGTGAACGTGGCGCTCTGCCGCTGAGCTACACGACCCGACTTTTTTATTCAAATGGATTGTACCCCGGGCACGGAGGCCCGGACATAAGGAATTTTACTATTGATGATATGCCCCGTCGAGGGAGCGACGGGGAAATCCATTTCTATTATATCTATTTCCGCCAGCATTTAAAAGTATGTTACAATGTATATATGGAAGTACGAGAGATTTTTACCAGTAATTTTTTCATTGCTATTATTGCTATTTCTTCCCTTTTAGTTGTTTTAACTTTCTTTTTGACAATACAATCAACATTTTGGGAAAATTATAAAAGGAGGCGCATGGAAATAAAGATTACTTCTATGAAGGACCACTATATTATTAATGGTTTTGGTCGAGTTGGTCGCCAGATTGCTCAAGAGTTAGCAGAAGAAAAGACGCCATTTGTCGTCATTGATAAGGAGGAAGTCTTTGATGAGTGTAAAAAGAATGGCTGGCCTTATATCCATGGCGATTCCTCTAAAGATGAAGAAGTTTTGAAAAAAGCAGGCATTGCCAATGCTAAGGCGCTTCTAATTGCAGTTGGCAGTGATGCTGATAGTGTTTTTATTGCTGTTTCTGCCAGATCTTTAAATCCTGATCTTTTTATTGTTGCTCGCGCTTCCTCCCAGGATACGGCTGATAAACTAAAAAAATTAGGTGTTAATCGAGTAGCTTTGCCCTATCAGATTGGTGGTTATCATATGGCAGTTATGGCTATGCGGCCAGCAGTGGTTGATTTTATTGATACTATTTTTGATTCCCGTCATGATGAATTACATGTGGAAGAATTACAGATAGAGGAAAAATCCCAATTAAAAGGTATGCCATTGCGCAATGTTTTACCACGTGATAAAAAGAAAGTAGCAGTTTTAGCTGTCAAGCGAGCAGGCGTCCCTTCCATTGTCAATCCGCCACCAGATACTATCTTGCAAGCTGGCGATGATTTAATTCTAATGGGGACAAAACAAGATTTAGATCAAATTGGAGAAGAGTTTTCGCCATGACGCCTATTTTATTTTCCATTGGATCGGTTAAGTTTTATTCTTTTGGTTTCTTTTTAGCTTTGGCAGTTTTGGCTGGTGGTGCCTTGCTTTGGTATATGGTGGAAAAAAGCCAGATTCTCAAGGGGCGGGAACAGGTTTCAATTTTTGATTTGCTTTTATATGTCGTTATTTGTGGTTTTATTGGCGCAAGATTTGGTTATATGGCAATCAATTATCAAACAGTTTCTCTTTTTGGTTTTTGGCAGGTTCTATTAAAAGGTGGTTTTATTTTGCCAATTGGCTTGGCAGTTGGCATATTAACTCTTGTTTGGTTTTTATATAAAAGCAATATCCGCTTTTTCCAATTTGCCAATTTACTCACTCCTTCTTTATTTTTAGGTTTAACAATTGGTCAGATTGGGGCATATCTTACAGAAAAAGGTGGTAATATTCCCATTAATCTTTATATTCTGCCAGCCTATTTTACAATTGCCATCATTGTTTACTTTCTTCTTAATCGAGTTAAAGATGGCATTTCCTTTTTTATTGGTCTCGTTGGATTTGGGATAGTTCACTTGGCTACTGGTTTTTGGACAGGCCAAA
This sequence comes from uncultured Candidatus Saccharibacteria bacterium, assembly GCA_964475725.1. Taxonomy (GTDB): domain Bacteria; phylum Patescibacteriota; class UBA1384; order CAYYXM01; family CAYYXM01; genus CAYYXM01. The sequence goes on from CAYYXM010000005.1 coordinate 7,185, forward strand.
AGATATTACTGTGGCATTTTACTTTATATCAAATTTTTGCAATAGCGCTCTTGTTTTTTTCAATTTCTGCTATAATGTATTTACTGATCAGAGGAGAAAAAAATGTTTGATAAATTAAAAGAAAATCTGATTTTAAGTTATTAAAATGTTACAAAAATTTAAAGATAATTTATTTTTGAGAAAACAGCGCAAAGGTTTAGAGCGAGAGAAAAAAAGAATTCAAAGCCAAATTGAAGCTTTGAAAAAATTTCCTGATTATGGTACATCCGACGAGGCCCATACCGAAGCAGTCGAAGAATATGAAAGTAACTTATCACTAGAAACTAATTTAAGCAATTTATCCGAAGATATTGATAAGGCACTAAAAAGGATTAATGAGGGTACTTATGATAAGTGTGAGCAGTGTAAAGGACCAATTGAAAAGGGCCGATTAGAAATTTATCCAGCTGCAATTATTTGTGCCTCATGTACAGGCAAGACCAAAAAAAGATGAAATTTTGGTTTATTGTCATAGGTATCGGATTTATCATTTTAGATCAAATTTCCAAATGGTGGGTAGAATTTCATTACCCATTTTTTATTGTTCAAAATAACGGCATTATTTGGGGGTTAGGAGAACATTGGTCCCAATATTTGATAATTCTTATTTATCTTATTTGTCTCATAATTTTATTCTTTTTTCTCTGGCAATTTTTAAAAACAAAGATAATGTGGGGGCAGCTGGGTTGCGTCACAATTTTGGCTGGCGGTTTATCAAATTTAATTTCCAGAATAACGCAGGGTTATATTATTGATTTTATAAAGTTAGGTTTTTGGCCTGCTTTCAACTGCGCTGATATATTAATTATTGGAGGAGCAATATTGTATGGATATAGTTTTCTTAGGGACTTCCAGCGAAAAAGCCATACCCCGTAAAGGGTGTCAATGTTCTCAGTGCAAGTCAGATGATTTTCACGACAAAAGAAGGCGCAGCGCTCTTTTAATTGACCTGTCTCGCCGAGCCAAGGAGGATAAAAAAATTCTTTTGGATGCCGGGCCAGACATCCTTGCGGAATTTAAAAGTCAAAAGGTAAAAGTTAAAAAAATAGTGGCAGTAATTATAACCCATGAGCATCCGGACCACATTGGAGGATTGCCGGATTTATTGAAAGCAAACCCCACTTTACAAGTTTTTAAACCTAAAGAACAGAAATTGGAATTAGAGGGTTACAAAATAAAAACTATTGTCGTTCCCCATAAATTTGCTAAAAAATCTACTGTTTTAACAACAACAATTATAGTTAACGATAAACTCCTCTATGCCCCAGATTTTTCCGATATTAGACCCTTATTGCCGTATTTAGAAAAGGTAAAAGTGGCGGTTTTGGATGGTTCGATGTGGGAAAGGGATTTTGGCGGTCACCAGGCGATGAAAAAACAAATTGAATTAATAAAATCAGAAGATATAAAGACTGAAGTTTATTTTACTCATGATGGACATACTCACATTCCTCATAAAAATTTAGAAGCTGAAATAAAAAAAATAGGTGGTCAAAATTTTCACCTTGCTTATGATGGACTCAAATTAAAAATTTAAATCATCTCTTGGGTTATAGTCAGAACTTGGCCTTTTTGAAGTTTGCCTTGGAGAATTTCTTGGGCAACTAAATTTTCAATTTTTTCTTGCATTACTCGAGCCAAAGCCCTTGCCCCAAATTGAGGATCAAAACCAAGCTCGGCTAATTTTTCTTTGGCGCCAGCATCTAATTCTACAGTTATATCCTTTTCTTGCAGTCGTAGATTTAATTTCCCAAGCATTATTTCAACTACTTTTACCAATTCTTCTTTAGTTAACGGTCGAAAGGTCACTACCTCATCAAAGCGGTTAACAAATTCAGGCCGAAAAAGTCCTTTTTGCATCAAATAATTTAAAAGTTCATCTTTAAAGTTAGTCTGTTGCCCAGCTGAAATTTTTTGGCGGATAAATTCCGCTCCAGCATTGGAAGTGGCAATAATAATACAATTAGTTAAATCAACTGTCTCGCCGGTGGCAGAAGTTAGCCGACCCTCATCTAAAACTTGTAAAAATAGATTTAAAATATTAGGATGGGCTTTTTCGATTTCATCCAATAGTAGTAGTGAAAAAGGCCGTTCTTTTACAGCAGAAGTTAGAAGCCCAGCTGGGTTGGCTTCATCGCCAATTAATCGAGAAGCAGCATTGATATTTTGGAACTCCGACATATCAAAGCGGATCATTGTTTTTTCATTGCCAAAGTAGGCCTCGGCTAAAGTTTTGGCAGTTTCGGTTTTTCCTACACCAGTTGGGCCGAGAAAAAGAAAGGAACCAACTGGCCGATTTGTTTTTGCCACGCCCGCCCTTGAGCGCCGCAGGGCCTCTGATACTGCTTTGACTGCCTCTTCTTGATTGACTAATCGTTTGTGTAAAATTTCCTCAAGATTTAATAATTTTTCTTTTTCCACTTCTTCTACTTGACCTTGCGGAACTCCTGTTTTTTGGGCGATTATCTCATCCACATATTCTGGTCGGACTATTTTATCTTGTTTCTTGGTGGCTGTAAAAGTTGCCACTTGATCTAAAAGATCAATTGCTTTTTCAGGAAAGCGCTGGTTGGCTAAAAAACGAGAGGAAAGTTTTATTATTTCTTTAAGCGTTGAATAAGGAATGACAGTTTTGGAGCGAGATTCAATATAAGGAGCAATTTCGCACAAAACCTTAATTGTCATTTTCTCATCTGGCTCGCTAACCTCAATTTTTTCTAAGCCTTTTTGTAGGACTGGATTACTTTCAATATTTAAATGATAAGATTTGAAATTAGTGGTGGCAAGAAGATAAAAATTAGGATTTTGGATATGGGGCTCGATGAGTTTTGCCGCCGCCAAGGTACCAGCTTCAGTACCAGTTAGAATTCGTTTGATCTCATCAACAAAAAGAATAATATTACTAGCAGCTGTTGCTTCATTTAAAATTTGCACAAGCAAGGTCTCACCTTCTTCCAGTGACTGGGCAGCAGCTAATATTCGATTTAAATCAAGCTCATAAACCTTTTTGTAACGCAAAGGCCGCAGTGTTTCACCATATAATAATTTTTGTGCTAATCCCATAACAATAGATCGTTTGCCCACTCCCGGATCCCCAACCAGCACAACAGAATGTTTGCCAGCTCGAGCTAAAATTTCTTCTATTTTTTCAATGGTTTCTTTGTGGGCTTTGGCATATTGTTGGCCCTGATGAAAAGAGATTGAATTAGAAATATCAACAATATATTGGGATAAAAGCGGCGTCCAACCTGCTGCCCATTCTTTACCAATGCCGCCAGTTGTTTTTAAATGATAAGGATCTAAAAGGGGAGAGGAAGGGTAAAGTTGTTGCCAGAGATTATGTTGCCATAAAATAATATTTTGCAAATCCTCTTCTTCCAAGAGGCAGTGCTTAAAAAATTCTTGCAAGGCAGCGTTAAATGAAATCCAGGCCAATATAATATCGCCAATTTCCCCTCTTTCATGCTCATTTTTGATGGCATATTCCAGAGATTTAAGGACAAATTGATCTTTTTTAAACTCGCCCAAAGTCATCGGCACGGATTTAAAAATAACTGTTGGGTCTATGCCGGTTCTCTGGAGGATGAAAAAGGCCTTATTGGATTGCAGAAGATTTTTAATTAAACTTTGCCAGTTTTGAGAACTTTCTATAATTTTACGAGCATCTTCTTGGAAATAAAAAGACCAGTTGAGTTTTGGATTTTGCTGGAGTTTTGGATAAAAATCTTCCAATGGTTTTTTTAGTGGCGGATTTTTACTGCCCAAGCGGTACAAAACTAATAAAAGTATTCCCAGTAAAATTAAGATTCCAATGATAATAAAATAGATTGTCTTATCATCGGCACTGACAGCAAAAATGATAGCTAAAACTATGCCCAAAGGCACTAAAATTGGAATAAGAATAAAAATGACATATAAAAGATAACCGACAATTACTGTGCAAAGGACAGCAACGAGGCCAATAATAATGGTAACTAGCCGGACAAAAAAGCCGATAAACCTGGCCATTAAATTAGAAATCCAAGCCTGAAAGATATACTGCAAGCCTGGTTGGGCTGGCCGGACAATATCCCGTTTCCAGGGTTGGAAAAGAGTGCGTAAAAGCAAGGGAATGGAAAAAGTATCCCAGACAATAATTAAAATGGAGTGGACAATATTACTGCCCGAAGGTACCGCAACCGTTAAAAACCAAGAAATAAAGTCCACTTTGCCCCTCCGCTCCTTGAATTGCGTTCCCAAACAGGAAGCAAGTTCAGGAAGTCCTCCTAAGTGAAATCTATTTGGCAAAGAGAAATAATCATCTAATTCGCCAAGAGATTGAACGCTGGAGGACGCTCTTTTACTCCGTCTTAATGGACTAATATGTATTACTATACCAAATAAATCCGCTCGAACGGTTTAATTATATTGTATCATAAAAATAGTTCAATATTAAAAAATGCCAGATATCAACAAGTTAGAGTTCTTTTTTAACCTTTTCCAAAATTTTATCGAATTTTTCAGGATGATTTTCGGCTAAATCGGCTAAAATTTTTCGACCGAGTTCAATTTTCGCCTTTTTTAAACCAGCAGAAAATTGAGAATAGGTCATTCCCTTTTGTCGGCAGGCAGCATTGATTTTGACAATCCAAAGCCGGCGAAACTGTCGTTTTTTAACTTTGCGATCCCGATAAGCATAAACCCCGGCTTTAAGCTGGGCCTCTTTGGCACGTTTGATTAAATTTTTTCGTCCGCCAATATAACCCTTACTTCTTTTAAGGATTTTTTTATGGCGTTTTTTAACTATTGTTCCACGCTTTACTCTAGTCATAACATCTCACTTTCGTTTGGATAAATCCTAAATTCTAAGCACTAAATCGTAAACAATCTCAAATTTCCTAGATCCAAATGTTTAAAACATTAGAACATTGGGATTTTGAGATTATTTAGAAATTAGAAATTAGAAATTTATTATCTGTAGGGGACCATTCTTCTAATTTTTCTAACATTTGTTTTATCCATAGTAACAAATTTCCCAGACAAACGTCTTGCTCTTTTACTCTTCTTTAATGCCAGATGTTGAGTAGTTCGGCGCCGCTGGATAATTTTGCCGTTTTTAGTTATTTTGATTCTCTTGGCTGCTGATTTGACTGTTTTTTGTTTCATTTCGTCACTCCGTTCCTCAATGTAAACTATACTCCAATTTACAATGAGTTTTCAGCGAACTGCTCCTCAATGTAAACTTATTTGTTTGTTGTTCCTTGATCACTGTTCACTGCTGTTTGCTCTTTGTCCTTTACTAATATTCCGAAAAATTGTCTTCCTAATTTTTCTACTGATTTTTCCCATGCTGCACCTAATTTATTTTTAACCTCTTCCAGAAGTCCATAGGCGCGCTGGGGATATATCATTTCTCGGCCTTTAAGGACAACTGTCAGTTTAACTTTATTACCTTTAGATAGAAACTCTTGGGCCTTTTTTGTTTTGACTTCCAGATCATGTTCATCGATGCCAGCAGTCATCCTAATCTCTTTTAATTCTCCTGCCTTTTTGTGCTTTTTGCGTTCTTCTTTTCCCAACTCAAATTTATATTTGCCAAAATCCATAATTTTACACACTGGCGGATTAGCATTTGGCCCTACTTCAATTAAATCCAGGCCCTCGTCATATGCCAGATATAAGGCCTGGTCAAGAGATGTCTCTCCTAAATTTTTGCCCTCCTGGTCAATCAAACGCACCTGCTGGGCCCTGATTTGCTGATTATAAGCCGGTAATTTTGAAATCTCTATTCTCCTTTTAAATTTTTATTTTAAGAGGCTGAATACCTCGAAGCTTGCTTCGAGGATGAAATCCTTTTCAAAACAAACTTGCCCGTAGGGATACTTCGCGGCTTGCCGCGAAGTAGTTTATTCCTGATTTTATTTTATCTTAAGGTTAGAAAAAAATCAAGTCAAATCCCCTTGGGCTAATTTGCTTCTCGCTACAATCAGCTTTAGTGCCTTCTGTTTTAGATGGAAAACAGCCGGCGTTTTAGCCACTACTTCACCATTAACTATAATGGGTAGTGGTTCAACTGTTTCAATTTTGATTCTCCGAGAGTGAAAATGACTAAAATTATTACTTGATTTCTTTTTACCCCAAAGCCATCCCCAAAAATTACCCAAACCAGCCCCTTGCGTTTTAGTATTGTCTAAATAAAAATTTAAATCATGAGTAATGGTAAGATCAGTAAAATACCCCCTGCCAACCACAAGGGAGCCAAGTTCAAAATAAAGTTCCTGGGGTTTTGTTATGTGAATTTCGGCCTGGGTAAGATAATATTTATTCGGTTCAATTAGAACTAAATCAATTTCTTCAAGTTTGCGAAATCGCAGTGCCTCACAGGCAGATTTAATGTCAGAGACACCAATCATCTGAGAAACTGTTGAAGAAGTGAGTGGTATCACGCCCAAAACTGCCTTCTGTCCCTCAAGTTGGGAGGCAATTTTATTTATATGTTGGCTAGAACCTACTCCTACTATTGTTGAATATCCCTTTTGTAGTCCAATAGCAGTTAGCTCTTCGGTTGTTCTAGCTGGAGAAGGGGTAACAATTTCTCCTGTGATGCCAAGATCAGTCAGTTGGTCTTTAATTTTTTCATAGGTTCTAGCAACCCTTTTCTTCTTTGTCTGCTCGAAAATGTAATAGTACACTATTCAACCTCAAAGGCTTCCTCTTCTTTTTTTTCAGCTGTTTCCTTAGTTTCTCCTTCTTTTTCCTCTTCTTCGCCTGCTACTTCTTCTTTGTCGGGCATAGTACATTTACCGACAAAGATTGCTCCTGATCGGATTGATATATCTTTGGCAGCAATTGAACCATAGATTTTGCCTGTGGGTAAAATCTCCATTTTATCAGCTGCCGTAACACTGCCTCTTATAGTACCGGCAACTGAAATAATCTGGGCAGTGACAGGTCCTTTTACTAAAGCATTCTCGGCAACTGTGACCATTTTATCAGAGATGACTTCACCCTCGACCCGGCCGTGCACCACTATTTCATTGCCATCTTTTAGGGTGCCGGTTAATTTGACGTTGGCCCCAACAATAGTCCCGGGACCAGAGACATTTTTGTTCATATACCTCCTTCTGTCCCGCTGGGCGGGACTTTGCCCCTCAAAATTAAATTAGTTGTTATTAATTTTTAGTCTAAATTCAATGTAAACTAAGTCAAAGGTCTTGTAAAGTACTTGACAATGTGATAAACTTTTTACAGTTTCATTTATTCATAACATATCACAGCCGTTAGGCGTAATCACTATAAATCACAGCGATAGCGTTTTATCACAAATACGGATCGTGATTAAGTAATGATTCATAGTGATTCAATCGTAAAAAGAATAGCAAATATGGAAAAAATGATGGCCTCCCTAATGTTTATTAGGGAGAAACATGTTTTTTTCCTAAATAATATATAAGAATAAAGGAATGGAAAAAATACGTATTTTTGGTGCCAGAGTCCATAATCTTAAAAATATTAATTTAGATATTCCTCGGGAAAAATTAGTTGTTTTTACTGGACTTTCTGGTTCAGGTAAATCATCTTTAGCTTTTGACACCATTTATGCTGAAGGACAAAGGCGTTATGTCGAGTCACTTTCTTCATATGCTCGGCAATTTTTAGCGTCAATGGATAAACCGGATGTTGATCATATTGAGGGGTTATCCCCAGCTGTTTCTATTGATCAAAAAACTGCCCAGCGTTCACCTCGTTCTACTGTTGGGACAATGAGTGAAATTTATGATTATTTAAGATTACTTTTTACTCGTATTGGTAGAGTTTATTGTCCAAAGTGTAAAAAGATTATTCACAAACGCGAGGTCCAAATTGTTTCATCTGAGCCGCTCAAAAAACGCGGTCGTATTTTGAAAGTAAAAAAACCTGAAACTGTGGAACGATATTATTGTCCAACTTGTGATATAACTTTGCCGGAAATTTCTATTAAATCTTTTTCCTTTAACTCGCCTGAAGGTGCTTGTCCGATTTGTCAGGGTTTGGGAATGCGTTGGATAATTGATCCGGCTTTAGTTTTACCCAACCCCCGTTTAACTTTAGCAGAAGGGGCAATTCGGCCTTGGATTCGGATGACCGCCCAGGCCTCTTGGCACAATAAAGTTTTGGAGAAAATGGCCCAAAAATATCGTTTTTCCCCCAATGTCCCGGTTGGAAAATTGTCAAAAAGAGCCAAAGATTTAGTTTTGTATGGCGATTTTAACGAGGAAAGGGAAGGTATTTTCGAAGGAGTTATCCCCAACTTAGAACGACGTTATAAAGAAACAACCTCAGATTATTTAAGATCTGAGATAGAAAAATATATGAAAGAAATTGTTTGTTTGGAGTGTCAAGGTCAAAGATTGCGTAAAGAAATTTTACAAATTTTAATCAGAAATTATAATATTACCCAAATTTCTTCAATGTCTGTAGAAAAAGTTTATGATTTTTTTCAAAAATTGACTCTACCCGAAGGTGAGCAAAAAATTGCCTCCTCAATTTTAAAAGAGATTAAAAGCCGATTGAAATTTTTGATTGAAGTAGGATTGCCTTATTTATCGCTTAACCGCTCTGCCCAAACACTAGCGGGTGGGGAGGCCCAACGGATTCGGCTTGCTACCCAGCTTGGCTCATTTTTAGAGGGCGTGATTTATGTTTTAGATGAGCCATCAATTGGTTTACACTTTCGTGATCAGGCAAAATTAATAGCTGCTTTGAAAAAACTAAGAGATTTATCTAATAGTGTTTTGGTGGTTGAGCATGATAAACAAACAATGCTTGCTGCTGATTGGATTGTTGATATTGGACCGGGGGCAGGTCGGGCAGGTGGGGAAATTGTTGCCCAAGGCACACCGTCGCAAATTATAAGTAACGCTCAAAGTTTAACTGGTCAATATTTAGCTGGTAAAAAAACTGTACCTATGCCCCAAAAGCGGCGCCAGGCTGAAAAGTTTTTGCAAATTCTTGGTGCCCAAGAATTTAATCTTAAAAATATTGACGTTAGAATCCCACTGAAATCCTTTGTTTGTGTGACTGGTGTTTCCGGTTCTGGTAAATCAACTTTGGTTTTTGAAATTCTAGCCAAAGCACTTTTGCGGCGTTTCCATCATGCCAAAACTACCCCCGGAAAACATCAAAACATTACTGGCTGGCAATATATTGACAAAGTCATTGATATTAATC
>CAYYXM010000006.1:0-16152 GCA_964475725.1 uncultured Candidatus Saccharibacteria bacterium
TGCTTTTGGTTTAATCTTACTGGTCTTTCTTTTGGGTATTGCTCTGGGCAGTTGGTTTTTGGGCAAATATCAATTTAATAAATCGCCATGGCTGGCGATGGGCGGCATTCTTTTTATCTTATTCTTGTGGATTTTTATCAGTTTCTCCTGGCTGGATAATCTGCCTGATTTATATGTCAAGCTGACTAGTTCTAGTTTTTCCAGCGCTCTTTGGGGCCAATTTTGGCTGGCCTTTATCATCATTTTGCCCGCCACTCTTTTAATGGGCGCTCTTTTTCCCTTGGGTTTGAAATTATACAGCCACGGTCAAGTTAAAGGATTGGGCGATCTTTATAGCGTTAATACTTTAGGAGGAATTGGCGGGCCGCTTTTAATGACACTGATTATTATTCCCGCCATAGGGTTGGAAAAAAGCTTGAAAGCAATTGCCTTGGGATATCTTTTACTGGGTTTAATCGCAGTTATTGTCGGTTTGAGAATCTGGTGGCAAAGGGGAGTAGCTATGGGGGTAGTTTTGGCCCTCATCATTGCAATGATCTTTTTGCCTGGCTGGCGAGAGGAGATTCTTGTCAAAGGTGGCTATATTTATCGGGAATCAGCCTTGGCTCGGCAAGGGAAATTATTATTTTACGAAGATGGCAAAACAGCCACTATTTCTGTTGGGGAAAAAGATAATGAAATCTATCTTTCTATCAACGGCAAGGCTGATGCCTCAACTGGTTCAGATTTAGCGACAGAACTGCTGTTGGGTCATCTACCGATGCTTTTTGCTCCGGATAATAATAAGGCCTTGGTCATTGGTTTGGGTTCCGGTATTACGGTTGGAGCTGTTTCTTTGTATTCCAATAATATTGATGTAGCAGAAGTTGAAGGAGCAGTTGTCGAGGCCAATCAGTTCTTTGCTCCATATAACCGCGATATTTTAAAAAATCCCAATGTCCATATCCACATTGCTGATGGCCGCCATTTTCTAACCAAACAAGATAAAAAATATGATGCCATCACCTCTAAACCCTCCAATCCTTGGGTAGCAGGAGAGAGCAATCTTTTTACCCAAGAATTTTTCCAGATTGCCAAAGACCACCTAACAGATAATGGGGTAATGGCCCAATGGATTCATTTATATAACATGGGACCAGAAAATCTAGCAATGATTTTTCAAACATTTCAAAGTGTATTTGATAAAAACGAGGTTTGGTATGCGCCAACTTCTGATTTAATTTTACTGGGATTTAAGGGCGAAAAAGCAGAAGAAAAAAAGATTACGGAACGAATCAAGGAAAAAGATATTAACGCTGATTTAGAAAAATTAGGCATAAGTGATGCAAAAACACTGGAAGATTATCTAATTTCTTCCAATGTAAAAGTTGAAAACAATTTAATCCATCGCGACAATTTTCCTTATTTAGAGTATTCGGCTCCCAAGTATCTTGGCCAAGAGACGCGCGGCCAGAATTTAGAAAAAATAAAAGCAATGATTGATAAAGATTCGGATAATTTTAAGCATTTACTTTTTGATGGAATAATTGCTTTCTCTAAAGGAGATATTAATCAGGGGATTAATTTAATGGAGCAGGCCATCAATCTAAGATCAAAAAACCCCTGGATTGCCAAGATTGCTGCCATGGCTATTGCTCAGATCAATTCTTCTCTTGCCCAAGTCCAAAATCAATATAATCTTCCTGCCATGGAAAAAGCCTTAAGCTGGGATCCTGAAAACATGGTCTTGTTGCAGAGTTTGGCCTTCTATTATTTGTCAAATAACATCATTGATCGAGCCCAAGCATTAGCTCTAAAATCCATCCAGCTTTATCCCAATGATGATAAAGGCCATGCCTTACTGGGCATTCTTAATCTGCAAAAAAATGATTCCTCTCAAGCCGAGGAGCAATTTCTAAAAGCGTTGGAGATTAATCCAGAGAATTTTCTTGCCTACAATGGTTTAGGCCAGATTTATCTGTAAAAGAATGATAAAGCTAAGGCCAAAGAATATCTGCAAAAATCTCTGAAAATTCAATCCCAGCAAGACAATATTAAACAAATTTTAGAACAATTGGAGACAAAGTGATAGAAGAAAACCGCCAGGAAAAATCCACCTTTATGCTCATTTTTCTGTCAGCCGCCATTCTTCTTTTGATGCTGCCATTTTTTACCACTTTTAATGAACTTCTGACTCGTATCTTTGAGAAAATACATGTTTATATGGCCATTCAAAATTATGTTGTCCCCTATGAAACACGGTTGGTGGGAGCAGTCTTAAAACCTTTGGGTATCAGTTATCTTGCCCACTTTGACGGCATGACTGTTAATGGCCGCTATTTGGGCTTGACTTGGAACTGCATTGGCTGGCAGTCTTTATTGCTTTTGGGGATAACTTTACTGACAGGGCTGGTTGGCAGTTTCACCTTCTGGTCAAAAGTTGAGGCCATTACCATCGGTATAATTGGCACATTTTTAATCAATATCTTCCGGATGGCCTTTACTGCCTGGCTGGGCGCTTTTTATGGCGAGGTTTTTGCTTTGGTTTTCCATGATTATTTTGCCACCTTTGTTATTTTAGTCTGGCTTTTTGTCTTTTGGTGGTTTTGTTATGCTTATGTTTTGAGAGAAAAAATGGGCGAGATGCATAAAAAATGAAAAATTATTTAATTATTCCAACTTATAATGAAAAAGAAAATATTAAGAAATTACTTTTAGAAATTTTCAGTTTAGATTTACCCTTGAATATTTTGGTGGTTGATGATAATTCTCCCGATGGGACAGGAGATGCTGTTTTGCAGTTAAAAGACAATATGAAAAAGGAAAAATTATTTCTATTAAGACGACCAAAGAAAGAAGGTTTGGGCAAGGCCTATGCCCAAGCGTTTCAATTGGTTTTAAAAAGAGGAGCAGATTTTGTATATTGTATGGATGGGGATTTTTCTCACCGACCTTATGATTTAAAAAGTTTACTTAATGAATCTGAAGATATTGATTTAATCTTGGGATCAAGATGGATAAGGGGAGGGGTGGCAAAATTTAGCTATTCTCGTCGGCTATTGAGCAAATTGGCCAACTTTTTTGTCAGATTAGCTTTTGGCCTTCGGGTTTTAGATGCCACTGCTGGCTTTAGACGTTATTCACATGGTTTTTTAAAGAACTTGGATTTTGATAAATTTGTTTCCCGAAACTATTTTTTCCAGGCTGAAATGACTTATTATGCCAAAAAGGGAAATTTTAAAATTAAAGAAATCCCCATTGTTTTCCAAGATAGATTCTGTGGTAAAACTAAAATGACTATTGGAGAAATGCTCAATTCTACCAAGGATTTATTAAAACTATGGTTCGTATTAAGATTCAAAAAAGAAATTGGTTTAAAAAACAAATAGTTTGTCTCAAATAGCTTGTCTTTTTTATACTATTTTATATAGAGAAATATAGTGTGTTATGAATACAAAGCATTTAACTTTCAGTTATAATAAAAATATGTGGAGGGGCATTGAAATGGTTTAACAGTTCCCAAAAACCTATACCCCCTCTTGTTTTGAGTGGGATTGTTGTTTTTGGGTTATTAATTTTAAATCTGATTTTAATCTGGCCCATTTTTCAGGGCAGCTTTAGCCCCTCCCCTGATTCCTTTCGGGCGGTTTTTTTATCTTTGGCAGAGTTTCTAGAAAAAAGTTGGTCCCATCCCTTTTGGTATCCTAATTGGCAATTGGGTCTGCCTTTTCATCTTATTTATAACCCCGGCTTGCCTTTTATTTTGGCGGTATTGCATAAAATTTTTAGTGGGCAAGATTTAGGTCATATTAGCCGAGTTGTCTTAGGTATTTGCAGTCTTCTAACGCCCATCTCTTTGTATCTATTTGTTAGGTATCTCACTAAAAGAGAATTTGCCGCCCTATTGGCCGGTTTAGCTTATTCGGTGCCGGTCAATTTTTGGGTATTATTCTTTCCGAGACTTAGGGAATCACTTTTTGGCGCTGGTTTTTTGCCCTCCCGTTTAATTTTTGCCGTTCAAGATGGCCAAGTAGCTCACGCTATCGCCCTCTTTTTTCTGCCCTTGGTAGGTTTAGCTTTTCTTGCTGACCTTAAACGGCCCCGCTTTTATCTTCATTTTTTAACCGCCTTAGGGGTGGCAATGGTGGGATTTTTGCATTGGCCATCCCTTTGGGTGGCTGTGGTATTGCTAGCAGTTTTGCTTTTTTCCGAGATTTTAATCGGTCAGAGCGGACAAAAGATAAGAATTGCCTTTATTTGCTTTGTTTTTACTCTGTTATTTTTAGCGCCAGTTTATAATATTTCTTTTCTCCGAGGTTCTTTCCAATACGCCCAAAATGCCGGCATCTTTCAAAACTGGGCGCGCTTGGTTCCTTTGTCTTTAGTGGTTTTGCCTATTGTGGTAACAGTTTTGTTTTTAATCTTTGATCGCCGGCCAAGATTGCAGTCACTTTTGATTGCCTTTTTGTGGACTGGTTTATTTTTGGTGGCCATTTTTGCTGATCAAGTTTATGATAAAAATCTTTTGCCCAATCCAGGATATTTAGTTTCTGAATTATCTATGGCCAATGCCCTACTCATTGGTTTAATTGGTGTTTTGTTGGTTAATTTTATGCGAAGACTTTTAATCAATAAAGTTGACCGCCGGACCTTCAATTTCCTCCATATTAGTTTCTACGTTTTATTTTTAGGCATATTTTTACTGCTAGCCCAATGGACGGCCAAAGATTCTCATAAAATGCTCGTCGCCAGCCAAAACATTACTTCCTCTCGTGAATATCGAATTGCCCAGTATTTAGAGAATAATTTTTCTAATAGTGAACGAGTTTATGCCGCTGGCCGGGCCTCTTTATGGCTTAATGTTTTTGCTGATATTCCCCAAGTCAAAGGACAAAGCCAATTGGTAGTAATGCCTGAATTTTATGACAAAGCCATAGAGCAGATTGAAAAAGGTGAAAGTGGAGAGCAGGCAATTTTGTGGTTGAAACTGATGGGTGTCAAATATCTGGTGGTGACGCCAGAGGACTTTACCAAACCCGAAAAATTTGCCAAACTTTTGCCAGTCGTGGAAACAGCTTATGATTATACTATTTATGAAATTCCGACTAGTTCCGTGGCACATCTCGTTTCTAAAAATGATTGGCAAGATTTTGAGAAAAATTATCCCCAAGTTAAGGAGGGAGAGGGGCTAGCCCAATACATCAAGATTTTAGAGCCAGTGGAGATTAATTGGCAAAAACCCTATAAAGTTGACCTGCAAACTCAAATTAATGAGGAAAAAATTTTGGTCTTAGCCATTCCATATTATAAACAATGGCAGGCCAAAATTGCCGGCAAAAAGATTGATATTGATAAAGATCCTTATGGCTTTTTAGCCATACCCCTGCCTTTAACGGGCATGGTGGATTTGAGGGTTTCTTATTCTGTGCCAATTGATGTAATTTTGGGTTTTATCTTGGCTGCCATAGGGCTTTTGGGCGGATTACTGATTTGGTTAGATCCAAAGTTAAAAAAACAACTAGAATTTTCCCTAATTCCCGAGGAGCTGCCAGAAAAAGAACTGCAAAAAATTAACAATATCCAAAAAGTTACTAAAGAATATCACAAGACTTCTCATACTGATTGGGTTAAAATGACCGATGATTTACAGGAATTCCCTTCCTATTTTCATCGCCAACGTGTAGCTCTTATTTTGAAGATGATTCAAAACTTTAAGGCAGAAAAGCGCTTTTTAGATGTTGGCTGTGGCAATGGTGTTATCTTACGTTATTTGCCAGAAGGCAGTATGGGCCTTGATATTAACGCCCAAGCTATTAGCCAAGCCAAACAATACGCTCCCAAAGCCCAAGTCCAAATTGGTGACGTGGAAGAATTGCCATTCCAAGATAATAGTTACGAGACAATTATCTGCAGCCATGTTTTAGACCATCTGCCCAAGCCAGAAAAAGCCCTTAAGGAGATTTATCGCGTTTTGAAACCAGGCGGGGTATTAATTGGTACTGTTCCCCGCTATAATCCCCTCTGGCAGATGCAATTTATTGCTGGACCGCAGGTTACTGCCTATCCCTATCATCATGAGTTTAATGAAGAGGAGTTGCGAAAGATACTGGCACCCTTTGACAGCGTTGAATTGTCGCCAGTTTTGTCTTATTTGGCCTGGGCATTTGTCGTCAGAAAACCAGAGAAGAAAGATGAGGAAGAAAAAGGAGGTAAAAGATGATATTTAATTTCCTTTCAACATTAGTTTATTTTGCCATCGCCATCTATCTTTGGAGTTCGTATCATCGCCACCAGAGACAAAATCAGACGACCAAGTTTTGGAGTTATGGCTTTGTGCTGATTGGTATTACTCAAGCCTTATTCTTACTCAGAGAAGAGTTCTTTATTGCCCCTTGGCTCCTCTATTATCATTTTATCCTTACTTTTATTGTGATTTTAGGATTAACTGTAATTTTATATAGTACTTTCTTACTGTTTGCTCGCCGCAAAGCCTGGCTCTGGCTACCTTGGATTATTGGGGCTGGCACTTTGATCTTAAATGTCTATCAGTTTTTGGCCAAAGGCGAAATCGCCTCTTCCCTTATGCTTTTTTCTTTTCTCTTTTGGACGCCGATAAGTCTCTTGATAGCAATCCTTTTCTTCCTTGTTTTTGGTCAAATGTATATGGCCAAAGGCTCGGTTTGGAAAAATCTTGGCCCTTTACTTTTGGGCTTAGGTTGGTTAATTTTTGGAGTAGGGGCAGTTGTCTTTCCCTTTGTCTTTTACGAGAAGATTATCTCCTTATGGTTTTTGTCTCGTATTATTGCTGGTTTCCTAATTTTAGGCGGTATAGTATTACTGGAAAAAGAATCCCAAGAGGCCCTAGATGGCCATCTGCAAATACATGGTTTAAAACGGAATGAAAAGACTTCTTAATGATATAGATGAGAGAGGCGGGAAAATTACCACCGGCTTTGCGGTGGCAATTTTGATTTTGGTCAATTTTTTTCTACTCTGGCCGCTTTTCCGGGGTGGTTTTACTGGTTTTTTCGGCTCAATTGAATGTGTTTTTTTGGCTGATGCTCGCTTTATTGTGGAAAATTTTCCCCATATAAATTTTTATCCTTTTTGGTACATGGGTTTTCCCTTTTATTTGACTTATCAACCAGTTGTGCCATATGGGTTAGCCTTTGGACATCTTGTAACCCATCTGCCTGTGGAGTCAATCTACCGAATATGCTTGGCTGTTTTCTACACCTTAGGTTCTATCAGTCTTTACTTTTTAATCCAATATCTTGTCAAGAATCGGCTGATTGCTTTAATTGGTGCCTTAGTTTATACATTTGTCCCCTCAGTGGGTTATTTCATTGGTGAAGTTAGGGGGATAGGTGAGGTTTTTAATTTCCTGCCTTGGCGGATGATAGCTATGTATGTTTATGGCGAGGGGCCTCATATCTGGGGCTTAGCTTTTATTCCTTTGGCGCTCTTGTTTATTTTAAAGCTTTTTAACCAACCCTCAAGAATTAATTGGTGTTTAGCAATTTTGTTTACCGTTTTAATCCTTTTAACTAGCTTAACGGCCTTTTTAGCATACCTTGTATTTTTAGCAATGGTTATTATTGGACAAATCTGTCTTGGTCAGATAAGAAAAAAGTTATACATTTCATCAATTTTAGCTCTCTTTAGTCTCGGCCTGTCAGTTTTTTGGTATAATTGGTCTTTTATCAAGGCGGCGCTTATATATTCAACTGGTGAGGGTGGGGGAATTGTTTCTGGCATCTATGGCAATCCAACTTTGGTTTTATCTTTGTCCATCCCTTTTTTGGCCATTTTTGTTGTTTTTATTGCCCCGCTTTTCAAACGAGGTAATTTTTATCTTTGGTTTCTCGGTTTGGGTAGTTTTTTAGTTTTATTTTTAAGCATTGCTTTTTGGTATAAATATAGAGTGGCTCTCATTCCTTTGCCCTATCGTTCAATTCCTCGCTTTATTCCAGAACTGGAAATGGCTTTAGGGCTCTTTCTGGCAATCCTTTTGGCTTGGCTTTACAAAAGGATAGCTTGTTTTTCTAGAATTTTGGGCTATGGATTGCTTCTAATAATTTTATTGATTCTACTGGCTTTTATTCCCAGCCGCAGGGAATATTTTGCTCAAATGCTCCAGCCCAACAGTGACTATCAAAAAACTTCTGAATATCAGATTGCCCAATGGCTTTCCCAAAATTCCAATGGCGAGCGTATTTATGCTACTGGTACCCATGCTTTTTGGCTTAATGTTTTTTCCGATGTCCCCCAATTGCGCGGCGGAAAAGGAGGAGATTTTGGTGGTTTAAATCCTTTTTGGGCCCATTTGACTTATCAAATATATTATGGCGAGGATGGAGAGCTGGCAGTCAATTGGCTTAAAGCCCTCGGTATGAAGTATATTATCGTAAATTTACCAGAATCCCAAGTTACGTACCATGATTTTAAAAATCCTTTTAAATTTGATGATTATTTAACTAAAGAATACCAGTACCAGGGAGATATTATTTATTCCATTCCCACCCAACACACAGGATTGGTTTTAAAAGTTAAAAAGGCAGATCTAGCCAAAGCCGGGACTTTTTGGGATGCCAAAGAAGGCAAGGCAACCTTGGATAAAGAGCGGCTTTTGGCTTATCTTAACGCCACAGAATTATCACAAGAAACCACTGACTTGTCTTATAATTACACAAAACCATGGGATCAATTAGAAATTGACCCCACTAATATTAATGCCCAAGATGATATTTTGGTCAGAATTTCCTATCATCCTGGCTGGAGGGCCTATCAAGACGGAAAAAGATTAAAGATAGAAAAAGACCCCCTGGGTTTTATATTGATTGATAATCCCCAGCCCTCGGGAGAAATTATTTTAAAATTTTCCCCCACCAAAGATGTTTATTTAGGTTATTTAATCACAATTCTGAGCTTTATCGGATTGGCCATATTTTTATCCCATCCCTATAAAAAATTTGCAGTGGATGATAAGAAAAAAGTGGTAGAATTAGACCATGAAGATCTCGACAAAGGGGCTTAATCTTAGCCAGTTATGAAAGAGAGAATGTCTTGTAATCTGTGCCAAGGGACAGAGGGAACTTTTTTATTGGAAAAGGAAGGTTATTCAATTGTAAAGTGCAATAAGTGTTCTCTTATTTTTGCCAAATTAGTTAAACCAATTGATTATATCAATTTATATAGTGCTAATTATTTTAATGTTGAGGGAACAAAGGGGGGGATCGGTTACCGCAATTATCTGGCTGATAAAAAGGCCTACCAACTATATTTCCAGAAAAAATTATTGCAAATTTTGCACTATAAAAAGAAGGGCAATTTTTTGGATATTGGTTGTGCTTTAGGATTTTTATTAAATCTTGCCCAAAAGAAAGGATATAAAGTTTCTGGTCTTGATGTTTCTAAATATGCCGTCAAATTTATTAGGAGAAAATTAGGCACCAAAGTTTATCTCGGGCAATTGCAACAGATGAAATTGCCCGCCAATTACTTTGACATTATTACTTCTTTTGAAAGTATGGAACACGTAGAAAATCCACTGGGATTTTTAAGGGAGATCAAAAGAATATTAAAACCCGGCGGATATTTTTTTGCCACAACGCCCAATCAAAAGGGAATTTGGCCGAAAATTATGGGCAAGCGATGGTTTAGCTACAAGCCACCTGAACATCTTTATTATTTTGATTTTCAGACTATTAAAAAAATGGTTGAAAGGGCAGGATTGGAAGTAGTAGAAGTAAAAAGGGATATTTTTCGGGGATTCCCTTTATATCATTTCATTGAACGATTTGGTTATTATTACCCAATTTTGCAAAGGATTAGTCGAATATTTTTATGGTTTATTAAAAAACTTCATTGGGATAAAATCAATATTCCCATTTATTTGGGTCAAATTTGGCTAGTAGCAAAAAAAGAAGCAAAGAGAGAAATCCCACCTGTCATTACCCAAGTACCAATTGATTATTTTGAAGAAAAAAAACAAAATTTTTGGCAGAAATTATGGCATGAGAAGAAAATGAGGGTGATTATAGAAGCAATTGGCCCTCCTCGATTTGAAAAAGGTTTGGATGTCGGTTGTGCCAGCGGTGATTTGACAGAAAAAATAAGAAAGGCAACTGTCAAGAATCAATTTTGGGGTGTAGATATTTATGATAAGGCCATCAAATACGGCCAAAAAAAATATCCCCGATTAAATCTCACAATTGCTGATGGTCAAAATTTACCCTTTAGAGGAGATTTTTTTGATTTGATAATTTGCGCTGATACGCTGGAGCATTTCTCAAGACCAGAAAAATTTTTACAGGAGGCTCATCGAGTATTAAAAGGGGATGGCAGAATAATTATTGCCGGAGCAATGGAAAATTGGCTATTTCGTTTGATTTGGTTTTTCTGGCAAAAAGGCAAAGGCAAGGTTTGGCAAAATTCCCATCTCCATCATTTTATAAATAAAAAAATAATTGTCACAATCTTAAAAACCGCCAATTTTAAAATAGAAAAAATTATAATTTCTCATTGGGGAATGAATGTAACGTTTTTAGCTAAAAAATCTTCAATTGAGAAAAGAGAGAATATTATCTACAATAAGATTAATAGATGAATTTTTTCAAAAAATTTTTAAATATTTTAAGTCATCTTTTACTTTTTCTTTTTTTAATTGGTTTGGCTTTTATTGTTTCCTATTTTCTTTATGTTTGGTCTGGTTTCCCTGTGGCAGGGGATGCCCCCCAACATTTATTTCGTTTCCGTTTTATCAATGAATTTTTTCCCCACTACAACTTGGTTCATTTATGGGCCGGCGGCATGCCCCAATTTATTTGGTATCCAGTAGCCCCCTATTTAGTACTGAGTGCTATCTTGCGGATTTCTGGCCAAACCCCAGAATTTGTTTTGACTTTTACTTCTGTTTTGGCCATTGGTTTGACCGCAATTGGCATTTATCTATTAGTGAGAGAAATAACCCAAAGCCGAGTCGGTGGAATTTTAGCCAGCATTTTTTATCTTTTGATGCCTTCTTCTTGGACTCTAATCCATTCCTCTGTTTACGTCCGATCAATTGCTGTGCCTTTGGTGGTTTTTGCTCTTTGGCTTTTTGTCAAATATTGGCGGGAAAATTTAGAAGGAAGGTTCAATAAAGGCGCCTGGATTGCCACAGCCGGACTTTTAGGGATAGCTGTTCTTTTTCATTTTGCCATGGGAATTTTTACCTATATTTTTATCTTTATTTTGGCAATAGTCAGTGGGGGCAAAAAAATAGGGGCAACCTTATTAAAATTAATTAAACTTTTTTCAGTTTCCATAGTTTTATCTATTAGTTTTTGGCTTCCTTCCCTTATTTTTAAAATGCCTGGTTTCAAGATGGCGGCCGATGCTGCCAGCCAAAATCAGCCCACCATCCCTTGGAAGGATTTATTGTTTTTCCAAAATCCCCTTTACACTGCCCAATATTCGCCTTATTTTTATTTCTTGCCCTTTTTTGTTTTGGGAGCGCTAGCCTTATTCATTTTACTAAGTTTAATTTTTAAAAGAGATATTTTCGCCTTCAAAACATTCCAGAGCAAAATGTTTTGGGCATTTTTGGTTTTATTTCTTTTGGCTTTGATCTATGCCCAATTTCCCATTGGTCATTTTGCTGCCTTTTATGCCAATGTTCAACCGCCTTTATGGGTAATTTTTTATTATTCTATTTTTTTGGCTCCCCTTTTAGCCATTTTATTTATCCATTTATTTAGTAAAAAGTGGAAAATTATCTTCCTTTTGCCTGCCCTTGGCGGATTGATTTTCTGGTTTTATACAATGTTTCCGGTTCAAGATGCCTATGACGTTCCTTATAAACATTTCCAGCAGTCACAGGAGGCAATTTTCTTTGACAATGTCTCCAAGAAATTTATTGAAAATCAACAGCAGTTTAATTACAGGGTAGGAACTGGCAATTTTGGCATTTTAGCTGGTTGGTTTAATAATAATAATTTATATTTGCCTCAAACCCGTGAATATTTTTACCTAGCCGTCTTAAAGCCTGATTGGTATTTTTATATGGTCCAAAATATTTGGAATGTAAATGATAATTACAATGAAACCAATTTTCTACTTGATTGGTGGGCAGTTCGGCAGTTTTTTACCGGTGATGAGACAGTTTTAAATCCAATCCAAGGTAAATTTGAAAGCCAACCAGAGCAATATCTACCTTTAGGTAACTATCAATATGATTTAACCAGCAAAATAGCCAAGCGTTATAATTATAATGGTTTTGAATTTAGCGATGCCACACCAATTATTTCTGCTACTCCTACTCCAGCGGTATTGGTAATTGGCGATCTTCAAACTGGCTATAATTTTGTTTTTCGTTCTTTGGCCTATGCCAATTTGGATAGCACAAAAATCATTCCAGTAATCGGAGGGGAATATATTGATAGTTATACAGTCCAACAATTAGAACAGTTTCCAACGATATTTCTCTACAATTACAGTTATAAAAATAAAAGTAAAGTGGAAAAATTATTAGCCCAATATCTTGACAGCGGCGGCAGAGTTATTATTGAGGCCAGCAAAGATTCCAATAGGGAATTATATAATATTTTGCCAGTAGAAAGCACTAAGAAAATTGATATTTCTAGCCAGTGGGATATGGAGTTAACATCAGCCGGCCGTCAAATTTTAGGCAAAATAAATCTAGATGATTTCAGCCCGGCTGTTTATGATAATGGCCCCTGGGGCGCCAGTGTTGCCGTTAAAGTTAAAGAAGATACCCAGATTTTGCTTACTTCCCATAACCAGCCGATTATGGTCAGCCAAATGGTTGGGCAAAATGGCCAGATAATTTGGTCGGGTATTAATTTGCCTTTTCACATTGTTTCTAATCAAAATGATCAGGAATCAGAATTGATGGGCAAATTAGTTTCTGCCAGATTAGATTATCAAAAAGAGGAGGCAGTTTTAGATGAAAATCTCTTATTTAAGACAACAGATTACCAAGTTGATTTTATCAATCCTCAAAAAAGAGTTGTAAAAATATTCAGCAGTGAAATGAATAATATCTTATTCAAAGAATTCTATTTTCCCAACTGGCGGGCCTATGGTATAAAAGACAATCAGAAAATTGCCTTAAAAATCTATCCAGCTGGTCCGGAATTTATGATGGTCAATCTGCCTGCCGGTGTAACAGAAGTGGTGTTGGAATATAAAAATTCCCGGCTGCAAAAAATTAGTTTATATCTATCCATATTCTTTTGGCTTTTGCTTTTAATGTATGCTTTTGAAGGCAAACGGGCGCCAATCAGTGGGTTATTAAAGAAAATCACCCTACCGCGGTTGAAAAAAGTAGGGGAATGGTGGGATAAAGAGGAGGAATAGTGCGGAGCAAGAAAATTTTACAAGTATTGGGGCATCTTTTATCAATACTTTTACTTATTGGTTTGGGTATATTTTTATCCTTTCTTTTCCGAATCTGGATAGGTTATCCAACTGGTTCTGATGCTCCCTCTCACATTTTCCGGATCGAATTTATTGAAAGATTTTTCCCTAATTACAACTGGGGTCATATTTGGGCGGGCGGGATGCCTCTTTTTCTCTGGTATCCATCAATTTTGTATCTTGCAGTGGCACTATTGCACAATTTAACCTCAGCGCCCAATGGTTTGCTTTTGGCAGTCGTTAGTTTAGCGGCGATCATCATTTCATCTTTTGGGATCTATGGTGTTGTTTGGGAGGTAACCAAAAAAGGATTTTTATCTTTTGTCAGCGCTTGTTTATATCTATCTACTCCCTCCATTTGGAGTATTGCTTTCGCAGGAGGTTTATATTCTCGCAATTTTTCCCTTCCTTTTTTGACCTTATGTTTATTTTTTGCCGTTAGATTTTTTAATCGTTTATCAAAAGAGCGATTTAGTAAATTTGATTTTATTTTAACGGTCATAACCTTGGCGATTGCGGTTGCTTGCCATTATTTTATTGGCCCGGCTGCTTTTATTGTAATTTTTGGCTTGGCCATTGTTTTTATCAAAAAATTTTGGCAAAAAATTCTTTGGATAATTAAAATTTTTATCCCCGGAATATTGCTTTCCGCTTTTTTTACAATCCCAATGATTATTATGCGTTCACCCTCCCTCCATCTGATAAAAGGCCATGGAACATATGATCCTAAATTTATGTTTGCTTCCTGGGCTGATATTATCAATGACGGAATTATTTTTATAAGAGACCGCAAATGGGATGATTTATGGTCGCTTTCGCCCTTTTTAATACCAGTTATTGCTTTACTAGTAATAATAGTATTACTCTTTAAAAGAAAAAATCTCTCCTACCAAAAACCAGCAGTCAAATTATTTTGGCTTTATTTAATTTTAGCTGGCCTTTTGTTTGTCTATTGCAAATGGGATTTGCCATTTTTTAGAAAAAATTACGGGGCGGGTGTTTTTGATCCCAGAATGGCTTTACAAGTTATTCCCATCTTTTTAGCTCCACTGGTCGGATTTTTATGGCATTTTTTATCAACAGAAAGAAAATTTTGGCAATATCTCAGCAGTGTATTTTTAATTGGTTTATTTTTCTGGCTTCCTTATCGATTTATCTGGAATATCGATAGCACCAGAATTTCATCCTATAATCCCAACATTCCTCTTTCCCAAACATTAAAAGAATATTTGCCTGACAACCAGTTTAATTTCAGAGTGGGGACAGGCAATTATTCCAATATTGCTTCTTGGTTTAATAGTTTCTATCCCTATGTTTCGCAAACGCGAGATTATTTAGCCACCAGCGTTGTTATACCAGATGATTATTTTCACTTAGTAGTTGCCGCCTGGCAGGGCGAAACCAATATAAAAGAGACAAATTTCCTCTTTGATTGGTGGGCAGTTAAGCAATTTTTTGTTGATCCAACTGAAAAAGTAGATACTAAATTTTCCCAAGATAAAGCCGATTATCAATATTTGACCAGTGATCAATTTAATGTTTATCAATATAATTTTCCTTCTCCCCTTTTATCATCAATCAATACACCCTCCTTTTTGATTGTTGGTTCAAAAATCTCTTATGATCTAATATATCGCTCCCTTGCCCTGGGCAATTTAAATTCTTCTTATTTTATTCCGGTTAAAGGACCAGAATATATTGATGATTTAGATAGTGTCCAGTTGCAGAAATTTCCTGCCATTTTTCTCTATAATTTTAAGTGGAAAAATAAAGATAAGGCCCAAACAATCCTCCAGGACTATCAAAACAGCGGCGGGGCCATCTTTATTGAAGAGAATAAGGAAGGATGGCAAAGCACCCAATTGAATTTGACTTCTGTTTCTGCTGCTGAAGATGTCAGTTTTGGCAAGGAGTGGCAACTTCAATTAACCAATTTCGGTCAAGAAATTATTAAAAAGGGAGATTTTGATAAATTCTCACCACCCATCTTTGATAATGGTCCTTGGCATATGAGACAAGCCCAATCCTTATCAGAAGAGGATATAGTTTTGAAAAATTTTGACCAACCGGTTTTGGCGGCCGAGACAAAAGGGAAGGGCCGGGTTATATGGTCGGGGTTAAATTTTCCTTACCATATTTTAAGTTACAGAAACGAAGAAGAAGCCGATGTCTTTGGTCAACTTCTTTCCTGGCTTGTAGGGAAAAATGATTTAGAACCAGAGGCTATATTAAAAGGAGAGGAGAATGAATTAACTTATACAACTTCCAGCTATATTGCCACTTTTGTCAATCCTCAACTTTGGACTGTTCAATTAAAGGAGCCGGCCAAGGGAGTTTTATTCAAAGAGGCATATTTTCAAAATTGGCAGGCCTTTGCTGATGGTAAAAGAGTAAAATTATACAAGGCAGGGCCAACTTTTATGTATGTTCCCTTAGAAGGTAGGGAAAAGGAAGTCAAATTTGTTTATAAAAGATCAATTTTTCCAGAGCAAATCAGCTGGTGGATTTCCGTTATAACATTGCTATGTTTGTGCTGGTGGGCAATTGCAAAGAAAATTGGCTCAAGATTATTTGAGAGATTGGGCAAAATCTTTTCCTTAAAATCACAAAAAATCCGGGAGAAGGGGCAATCCTGGTGGGATCAGGAGGAGTAATTGCTTTTTGGCCGTCCATATCATCAATGCCCAGAATTTCTTTTTCAAATTTTAGAGAAAAATTTTTCCGTTAAAAAAAAGATCTCTCCTTTCAAAC
>CAYYXM010000007.1:0-15934 GCA_964475725.1 uncultured Candidatus Saccharibacteria bacterium
AGAACAAATGCTCTTTAAAAATTGAATTTCCTTTAGGATGAGATTTCCGAATCCTTGTGGCGGTGAAGGCAGTTCTGAGTGCTAAAACATTCGGGACTGACTAACCGTCGCAAGGAAGTGGACAAAATGCAGATAAAAGTTTACTGGTGTGGTTTTTGCGGTGGCCCTCTGGAATCGGCGGAAGTCTATAGCTGTCCTCATTGCCACGTTGGGCTTAGAGGTGTTACTCAAGGTACCTATGAGGAGTATTAAGAAGCTAAGAAGCGGTTTGCGAAGAGACAATATGAGATTCTCATTGCAAGAGTCAAGACTGCATTTAAGACTGCTACATCTACTGTAGGACATATTCTATTCTATCTCTTTCTGCCTGCCATCGGCCTTGCGATCTTGGGGGGAATAAGTTATCTCCTCTGTTTGGGTTTTCGTGCTATGTTTATTTATTACTATGGTTATGCTCCATCATTTGTCTTTACCCTCATAGCCCCAGCTATTTTTTGGGTGGCGGCTATAAGCACATTCATTGTATTAAGGATTACGGACCCACTATGGAAAGATATATTCTCTTCCCGAAAAATGACAGACCCCGTGATGGGGATTCCTTTGCCATTCTTCTCGATGGCCATCGATCCTACTGATTATAGGGTTCAGATTAGAATGGATGAGGCGAGATCAAAAGGAAGATGGTTTATTTTACTTATCTGGTGTGCAGCCATTACAGCATTAATAATATTGGCTGGGGGTGCTGGAGGTAGTGAAAAGTTTAAGTTGTGGTAATCCTATTAACAACTGCTTGATAGTCCCAAGAAGGAGGGACGAGATGGGTTTCTGGAAAGAGTTGTTTGGCAATGCAGACGGATATGATCAGATGTTAGTCTGCATTTTGCCACCACCTTATCGATCTCTTGCTCGGGGATAAGTTCTGCCCCGTACAATACTTTTCTTGCGGGGCTTTTTCTTTTTAAATTGGTCTTAACTCTGTTATCCTGATACAAGAACCTGCTCGTTTCACTCGCAGAACCTTGGCGCTCATTTTATTCGCTATAAGAACCTGTCTCCGCCGGCTGGCGGATCCAAAACCTTGTTTTACTCACTGCGTTTGTAAAAAAAATTTCTGTAACCACTTCCTAACTTCCTCTACGATGTGGAGCCACGCTAAGCGTGGCTAAACCCCAGCTTAGCTGGGGAGCCAACAATTTGACGTTATTTATTCAAAGGGGTATAATCAAAAGGGTATAATAAAAATATGGCCAGACAATTTACAGCAATCTATAAAAAAAGTGGAAAGTGGTATTTGGGTTGGGTAGAGGAAATTCCGGGAGTCAATACCCAAGGAAAAACTCTTAAAGAAGCAAAAGAAAATCTTAAAGAGGCACTTTTGTTAATTTTGGAAACCAATCGTCTTATCAATAAAAAGGAAATTTCTAGTGATAAGATTATTCGCGAACCTCTTTCTGTTTCATGAAGCGTAAAGATTTAATTAGACATCTTTTAAAAAATGGTTGTAAATTCTTGAGAGAAGGCGCAAAACATAGCGTCTTTTTTAATCCCCTGCTTAAAAAATCCTCAACCGTTCCTCGTCATACTGAGATTGATAATTTTTTAGCCAAGAAAATTTGCCGAGATCTGGGGGTAGAGCCGATAAAAAGAAAATAAATCATCCATATTATTGTTCCAGTTCCTCCAAATAATAAGATTGTAGAGGATCTAAAAGGTTCTAGACCGGAGTGGGGAGCCAGGAAAGAAGAAAATAAGTCGAATGTGCTGAGCGAGGGGACATTTTGCACGACGAGTCAAAGCACTATTTTATTTATATTATCAAAACTCAAAACAATAGATTATAAATCCGGCTATTGCATAATGTTCTTAGCTATGCTATGATATAAATAAGTTAATTGGCTAGTTTGATTTTGTTAAAGTTCTCTTTAATAAGTCCGACAAAGTAAATAACTTGGTCGAAATATAAGTAAAAGGAAGAAAAATGCAAAACAAAATTTATGTCGGGAATCTTTCTGATAAAATCGATGACGCCAAGCTCAAAGAACTTTTTTCCTTGGAAGGTTTAGAAATCACTGAAGCAAAAGTCATCACTGACAAACTCAGTGGTCGCTCCAAGGGATTTGGCTTTGTCACTTTTGCTAATGACGAAATGGCCCAAAAGGCGATAGCCGAAATGAATGAAAAGGAAGCTGAAGGACAAAAGTTAACTGTCAATATTGCCAGACCAATGACCGAAAGGCCATCTGGCGGCCGTCCTTTCAACCGAAATTTCCGCTAATAAACCCCTCCCCGTAGCAAGTTGCGGGGTATTCTCGCACAAAAATAAAGAAAATCTCAAAAAACCGCTTCTAATTTTAGGGCGGTTTTTTGTTGGAAGTAGCAGGTATGGTATAATAAATAAGGAGGCAAAATGAGAAAAAAAATTCTTTGGGGAATAATAATTATTCTTTTATTGTTGTTAGCGATATGGTTGGGTTGGTATTTGGGTAGTCACAAAGCCTGTCCAAAAAATGCTTTTTTGCCAACAATTGCAGAACAAACCCAAGGATAATGATTATAATATAGAAAAGGAGGTGAAATGGAAAAACAAAAAGGAGCAACATTATTAATTATTTTAATTATTATTCTGATAGTTGTGGCAGGAGGAGGAGTTATTTATCTGGAAAAAATTGGGACAATTGATCTTCTGAAAAATAAAACAACCGCCGCCATTTCTATTCCTACTTCTACCTCTTCCACTACTAACCAACAGGCCAACTGGCAAGTATATGATAATACAAAATATGGTTATAAAATTAAATATCCAGCCAATTGGTATTTCCATCAAACTGGTTTCAATCCTCCACCGCCAACTGGTATCTTTTTGGCTAACAAACCAGAAGGGACAGTACCAGAGGGAAGAACAGCCATCCCTTATACTTCTTTTACGGTTTTTGTTGATCAATCGATGGGCAGGACACTGGATAATTATGAAGAAATCGCCTCCTTAGAGGCGCAGGGCGATATAAAATCACAAACAACCGTTGCAGGGCAGTCAGCTGTTAGATTAGAATCTTCCGACACAACTGGCTTTACAGTTTCTATCTATGTCAAAAAAGGTGATTATATTTATCGACTGGGCTGGCAGATGCCACCAGATGATACTTCCCAAAAATCCATTTGTGAACAAATTTTACAAACTTTTATCTTTACGAGTTGAGATTAATTAAGAAAGGAAGTGAATTATGAAAGAAAAAGGAATTGTACTATTGGCAGTTTTAATTATTATTTTAATTGCGGTAATTGGTGGTGGTTTTGCTTATTTGGAATCTACTGGTTCAATTGATGTGATAAAATCAAAATCAACATCTACAACTATTATTGCTACAACAACAAAAATCACTACCTCCACTACAGTTCAAACAGGCACCACAACAACGGCTGTTGGTGGAACCAGTCAGACAACTAGTAGCGAAGGAGTACAAATTAAAATTACCGCGCCAGTTGCCAATCAATTGGTCTCAAGCCCCCTCTCCGTAAAAGGCACAGCTTTAAATTTGTTTGAAAATACTTGTGTCGCCAGATTGAAAGATGGAAATGGGACAGTCTTAGCTACCAAAGCGATTACCACCAACGCCCCAGATATGGGCCAGTGGGGCACTATTGATATAACTTTAACCTTTTCCACTCCAACAACCCCTACTGGCACACTAGAGGTTTTCGAAGAATCCCCTGCTACTGGTAACGAAGTGGGTAAAGTAATAGTTAAAATTAAATTTCAGTAATTGGTTGCTCTTGTTTTTTAGGCCAAAAATATACCAGCACTAAAAGACCAATATAGACCAAACTGGCTATGACCAACCATAGCCAATATGATTTAAGCAGTGTCAAAGTAGAAGTTACCACTTCATTAGATGGTAAGGTCAACATGCCATTCTTAATCATAGGCATAGACAACAAAATAATATTTTTTGCCAGCTAAGAGATCTCTTACTCGCTGGAAATTATTATTGGTATCAATAGTATAAGGATAATTGCCTGAGGTCTCGCCATATTTGAGAAAATATCCAGAAAAATCAGTACCAGTGACTTTATCCCAACCTAAATCAGCATAGGTATAGCCAACTCCTAACAATTTTAAGCGCCAAATTCTTAAATTTAATGGTTTAGGCAATAATGACTGTCCAACAGTAGCTGGCTGTTGACTGGCGGCCAAAGAGGTCGTTTGTGTTTTCTTGCCACCTTTGCCTGTGGTTGAAGTTGTGCCACCGATGGTGGCTGTTGTTGAGGCAATTGAAGAGGTAGCGGTTGTGACAGACGGATTATAACCATAAGTTCTAAAATGAAAATCAAAATCTTCTTCCGAAAAGCCCATCATAATAGCATGGCCTCGAGTATATGTACCAGCGCTGCCTGTTTCTCCTCCTTTCCACTGAATTATATCTGGCCCTGTACCGCCACTTTCATTGGCGTAAAGTCGATATTCTGCATCAGGAGTCGTATCAATTGGAGTGCTAAGAGGAAAATTCATCCAACCATTATTGGCAAGAGCACTTTTTGGGGCCAAAACATTATTGGAACTATCAGTAATAGTTAAAGTAATTTGCCGGTCTGCTTTGATAACTTCTATCTCTACGCGAGTTAATTTTTGTAAAGTTGGCCGAAAGGTCTGACCATATTGTAAAGTAGCAGTTGGAATTGGTTCACTATGAAGATAAGTTGGTGGATCATAATGTTGATCTAAAACTTCGCTTTGGGCTTTGGCAGATGGAATTAGAGGTTTGTGATAAACAGTTGCTTGAGTTTGGGAAAATTTAAAAGAAGATCAAATTTTTGTAAAGGTTGCTTGACTATCTGCGGCCAAGAGGGAGGAAGAAATCAAAGTTATTTGATAAAGACGGTTAAAATGAGGCAGGAAAATTATGCTTTGCAATTGTCCTTTGGGATCATTTTTTGTCAGTTGCAAACCTTTTTGATCAGAAACAATTACTTCTTTTTTTTCAAATTGTCCCTTGATTAAATTTTGTACCTCTTCAATCTCTAGAAGATTGCCAGTGACAGTTTTAGCCAGAACCCCAATATTGATTTTTACAGCATTGGGATTTTGTTCTCCTTCTTTAGCCGAGGAAAACATTATACCGGTTGGTGGACCTGGCTGATAGCCGGTTGTATGAAGATACCAACTATCAGGATAACGCAGTTTGTAATCATAATGAATATTTTGATAACCCTGCCAATTGCCAAAGGGATCAACTTGAGGAGTTTTGGCCGGTTTGTAAATATAAAAATAATAAAGTAATCCACCCACGATGATAAATAAAAGCAGCATGATAATTGCTGCAATCAAAGTCCGTTTGCCACGAGACATTTCTCCTCCTTTATATCTTAATAATATCATATTTATCCACAAAATTATGAAAACCCAAAAAGTAATTAAAACGATTAATCAATATCTTGTTATAATAAAGTAGTAATAATAGTCATTTTATTTGTCATCAGAAAGGAGGTGGAATTATGGAAGAACAACAACCAAAATCATATCTGGGAATATTGATAGTTATCTTGGTTTTGGTTATTATCGGCGGTGGGGTTTGGTGGTATTTATCTAATCGTGCTGCTACGACAACCCAAACAACTGAGGCAACTGCTTTAATTACCACAACAACTTCCAAAGTAACAGGCACAACTTCTGCAAGTTCGACTACAACTACAGCCAAAACGACATCTACTACAACCACAGCTATAACAACCACTACTACTTCAACCCTTTAGAAAGAAATTAAATGGCTAAACCAACTACATATGCAACACCAATTTGTTTAGTTTTAACATTGCTGGCAATTATTGGGATCGTTTTGGGATTGTGGAAACACAGTCCTCTCATTACCACATTATTGCTTTTACCTACTGTCGGCTATGAAGCCTATAGAACGCAGGAGGGCGCTTCAACAAAATGGACTTCCTGGTTTCTGCTTTTTGTTCTAATCGCCGAGGTCATTTTTATTATTTTCCATCTTAATTATGATTTAGCCAAATTTTTTGGCAAAGAAGAACAATATTTAGCTGGTTATTGGATGCCTTTGGGAGATATTAAAGTTGTCACACCGGCCCTGATGGCTATTTTATCGATTATTCTCTTTTTCAGAACTTATGGTCCTTATACAAAATGGCTATCTGTAATTATTTTTATTACCTCATTTGCTCTTGTCTATATCCTAAGTCCTCAACTTTTCCAAAATTTCTTACGCTTTGGTATTGACCAAGGTTTGTATCATCTCTATTAATTTGATAATCTAAACACATGGCTCTAGAACCTTGCCCGACAATTTTTCACTTGGCCAATCCCTCTTCTTTGAATTTTTCTGTCATAACGTTAGCGGCATTGGTTGATTCAATCAATCCCTGTGCGATTGCAGTTTTACTAATTCTTTTGGAAACTTTACTGTTGACCAATCAGCGAAAAAAAGCCCTCAAAATTGGTCTTATTTTTATACTTGGTCTTTATATTACTTATTTTATTTTTGGAATCGGCCTTTTTTCGGCATTATCGCTGGAAAAAATCCAACAATTTGCACCATATTTGCATAAAATTATTGGTGGTTTAGCTATACTTATTGGACTTTTTAATATTAAAGATTTCTTTTTTTATGGCAAAGGTTTTGTCATGGAAATTCCTCGGGCTTGGCGGCCGCAGTTAGGAGTAATTTTACGCACAGTAACTAGTCCAATCGGAGCACTCTTGGTTGGCGCTATAGTCACTTTATTTGAACTGCCTTGTACTGGTGGACCATATATTTTTGCTCTAGGCTATCTTTCATCAATAACAACATGTCTGAAAGCAATACCAATAATTCTTTATTATAATTTAATCTTTGTCTTGCCTCTTTTGATTTTAACAGGACTATTAGTTTTAGGTTTTGCCAATATTGAGTCAGCTCACAGATGGCGCGAAAAGAATGTTCGCTTATTACATTTAATTGCTGGAATTATAATGTTAGGACTAGGTATCTGGGTAATATTAAGCTAGATTACTTCAAGTAATCATGGAGTTTATGAGCACTTTCATGTTTTTTAAGTCTTTGCAGGGCCTTGGCTTCGATTTGACGAATTCGCTCACGTGTTACTCCAAATTCCCGGCCAACTTCTTCCAAGGTATGAGTTCTGCCATCTTCTAAGCCAAAACGCATGCGAATAATTTTTTGCTCTCTGGGATTTAAATAACCCAAAAATTCTTGGACATGATCTTTCATTAATTCATAAATTGCTGCTTCTTCTGGTGATAGAGATACTTTATCTTCAATAAAATCACCCAGTTGAGAATCTTCCTCCTCCCCAACTGGTGACTCAAGCGAAACAGTTTCTTGAGAAATTTTTAAAATATGTTCAACTTTTTCTTTGGGTAGGTCCATTTCTGAGGCAATCTCTTCGGGCAAAGGTTCTCTCCCCAACTCCTGGACTAACTGGCGTTGGACGCGCATTAATTTATTAATCGTTTCTACCATATGAACTGGG
This sequence comes from uncultured Candidatus Saccharibacteria bacterium, assembly GCA_964475725.1. GTDB lineage: Bacteria > Patescibacteriota > UBA1384 > CAYYXM01 > CAYYXM01 > CAYYXM01. The sequence goes on from CAYYXM010000007.1 coordinate 7,489, forward strand.
ATTCTAATTGTACGTGCCTGATCAGCAATAGCTCTGGTAATTGCCTGTCTAATCCACCATGTAGCATAAGTAGAAAATTTGAAACCTTTTCTATAATCAAATTTTTCCACTGCCCGTAAAAGTCCAATATTGCCTTCTTGAATTAAATCAAGAAGGGAGAGCCCTCGGCCAATATATTTTTTAGCAATGGAAACAACAAGGCGAAGATTAGCCTCGGCCAATTTTCTCTTTGCTACCTGATCGCCACCTTGGGATCGCTTGGCCAGTTTTATTTCCTCTGGTGTTTTCAAAAGAGGCACCCGGCCAATTTCCCGTAAATACATCCGAACAGAATCGTCAGAAATTTCTGACAAATCAATTAGATCTGGCTCTTGATTGCCCTCGAGTGCTTGTTTCAAAATTGGAGTAGGATCGCGTATTTCAATGCCTTGTTTAAAAAAACGATAAAAAAGAGCATCAGCCAAGGAAGAATTAGTTTCAGGATTAGGCATGACTTGCAAAATTTCCTGATAAGTCACAAAACCATCTCGTTGGCCCTTGGCAATCAAATTCTCCAACTGATCGGTTAAAATGAGAGTTTCTTTTTCTGGCAATGGTTTAATCTTTTTCATCTTTTTCTCCGTGTCATTTCTCTTGTTTAAAGGCCTCTGATAATTGCTCTATTAATTTTTTCATCTCTCTAATCTCCCCTTTCTCTTCGGCCTGAGCAATTTTATAGGCAAAATCTTGTTTGATTTTTTCGCGTTTTATATTTTCCAACCGATTAATAATTTCATTAATTTCTTTTTGTAATTCTTCTTTGGAAGAATCTTTAACTTTAGCTTCTGCTTCTAATAACCAAAAATTAACCTTTGTTTTGAGGTTAGATGGCAAGTTACTTAAGACCTTTTGCTTAAAATCACGCTGTGTATTTTTATTATACATTTTTTGACCGGTTTTGTAAACTTGCCAAACATCCTCTTCAGTAAAAATTTCAGATAATGTTTCCTTTGGCCAGAGGTCTGGAGAAAGTAATAATAAAGCTAATAAATATTTTTGGACAGATATTTGACTTTTAGAAGGCAGTGTGGTTTTAGTTTGTTTGGCTGAAGATTCTTTGACTTTTCCTAATGCTTCTTCAATTGTCCGTTCGGAGACTGCTAAATTTTTGGCCAATTTTTGAATATAATGATCCCGTTCAATTGGATCGGGCAGGCGTTTTATGACGGGCAAAAGTTGTTTGGCAATTGTTTTTTTAGAAAGAGAATCTAAGCCTAAACCTATTTGTTTATATGGGGCAAAGGCCTTTTGAAAATACCAATCAACAACATGTATCCCGCTTTTAGCAACTTCTTGCCAGAGTTTTGGCGACTGGCTGGCGATTTCTCCGGGATCTTTAAAAGAGGCTGGCAATACAATCATCTTAACGTTTAATCCATATTCAAGAGCTAAATCTGCTGCCCTTTGAGCTGCCCGCTGGCCGGCATCATCACTATCAAAGGCCAAGGAAATATTTTGGGTATAGCGAGAAAGAATTCTTAAATGATCTTCTGTTAGAGCAGTGCCAGAAGTGGCAACAGCATTTTCAACACTAGCTTGATGAGATGAAACGACATCCATTTGGCCCTCAACCAAAACAGCAAAATCTTGGCCTTTAATCTCACTTTTTGCTTTTTCTAACCCATATAAAATATTGCCTTTATGAAAAATAATTGTCTCTGGAGTATTTAAGTATTTTGGTTCTTGATCGGCTCTTGTTGCCCGACCAGAAAAACCTAAAACATTGTCCATAACATCCAAAATTGGAAACATAATTCTTTGGGTAAATCTTGTTGGATTGCCGGTTTGTTGGATTTCTTTGTCAGTAAAACCTTTTTGTTGGAGAATCTTTTCTAATCCTTGACCTGATGGAGCAAAGCCCAAGATAAATTTTTTAATTGTTTGGCTGGTTAATTTGCGCTCCTTCAAGTAAGATAGGGCCCCTTTGCCGGCGGGATGATCAAGTAAAATTTTTCTGAAAACCCGCGCTGTCAAAAGATTCAATTGATATAGCCGGCTTTTTTCATCCTTTTCCTGTTGATATTCCAAAGCATTTTTTGCCCGCAGAAGTGGCACGCCAGTTTTTTGAGCTAAAAGTTCTAAGGCCTCGCGAAAATTTAAACCCTCCATCTCCATAGCGAAAGTAAATACATCACCTCCCCGATTACATCCAAAACATTTATAAATGCCCTTGTCGCGAGAAACCATAAAAGAGGGGGTTTTTTCTTTGTGGAAAGGACAAAGGGAGCGCCAATTTTGGCCGGCCTTTTTCAAAGTTAGATATTGGGAAATAAAATCAACAATATCCAGCCGATTTTTAATTTCCTCAACTTCGTCAGACATTCTTTCTCCACTTAAAAGTTAGAAACTCTCCATTCATTTGTAGTCCGACTCTCGCCCCGCTACCCGACGCACCGCCATAAGAGGACGAAGTCCCTTTGACGGTAAGGAGTGGTGTGGGGATTTCTTCTACTTCGTCCATAGTAGTTACACTATATCAAAATTGACTTTAAAAACAAAAGATTAAAAATGAGATCAATTATAAAAATATTTTAGAGAAATTATTTCCGAGCATAATATCCTGTTCTTTAAAACAGGGAGGTAAGATTCTTTCAGCGAGGAAAGAGATACCGTCCCGCTAAGCGGGACGGAGTGTCATTTTTTCTTGCGCATTATTTCCAGTTCGAGCAGGATATAAGCCAAGCTGGGCGATAAGGATGCCACCCATCAGTTTAGCTGCTGGAAAGTAGAAAGATGATTCTTGGGTATAGCAGTTAATCAACCATGCTAAACCGCCATAAACGGCAATAAAAATACCTACCAAAATTGATAGATAGGCAATGGCTAAATAGGATCGACCCTCAGGTTTGTCAAAAAACATTTTGCCCTCCGCCACACTTTAATAGATTATTAGATGATTAGATAAATGGATAAATAGGGGTCTCCCAATCATCCAGTCATCTATTCATCCAGCCATCCAATTTCCAAAGAGATTGAACGCTGTGGGGCTTTTTATATTATAACATATAATTTCAAATTTTTGTGGTGGCAAATTATTCTAAATTACTTTTTCCAATATTACACCTTGAACAAAGCGTTTCTAAATTTTCAAGAACCGTTTCGCCACCATTTGCCCAAGCGGTTTTATGGTCAACATGGAGAATAATTGTCGGGTCTGTCGCTGGCGACCTCCCGCATTTTTTGCATTTGAAATTATCGTGTCTCATTACAATGAAACGTAATCTCCAGTTTATATTTCTTGGGGTTTTGTGTTTCGTTGAAGGCTCAATCTCCAAATTTCGGATTCCCTTTTCGGATGAAATATTTTCTTCATTGTTGATATAAACAATAAATTTTTCTAATGCTTTCCGCCACCCTTTAAATCTTCTCTCATAAGTACAAGTGTGGTATTTCGATAAAGGCTTGATCATCTCGTTGTAACTGGGTTGCCTTCCCAATTTAGTCCAAACATTTTCAAGGTTTGCAAAAAGTTCTTCGTCGGTAATTACTGAGCCAATATTTGAGGATAATTTTAAATTTGCTGCTCCCAGTACCTCTCTCCATGAATTAAATTTGTTGTAAACAGTTTTCACGGAGTATTTACCATGTGCCATGTATTCTTTTTGAGTGACGGATTTTTTACCGAGTTCACTAGCAACTTTCTGAAAATCCTCGATAATTTCTTTTAGAGAAACAGATTTAATATATGGTTTAAGTTCAAATTTCATAATTATTTCATTAAATAATCAATTGAAACGCCAAATGCTTTGATGATTTTAGAGCCAAATACCAACTGGCCCTTCGATTCACTTTGTTCGCTCAGGGTAAACGGAGAGGGCGAGATTCGAACTCGCGGTCGCCTTGCGGCGACATACGCTTTCCAGGCGTACCAGTTAAACCGCTCCTGCACCTCTCCAAAACACTCTTATTGTATCTAATTTTAACCATAAAAAAAAGACCTCCCCGGGCGAGGAGGTGGGCGCGTCACCTAAGTGATGCCCTGTGGGGGTGGGACTCCTGATGCCCGGGAAGGCCTTGACTCGTTGCTGCCTTACGGCAGCAAATCGCGAAGGTTAGGGAAGGTGGCAGGATGGGAACGTAGGTTCCGCCATGTACCGGTGCGCAGGCCCTTGATAGCTTCCTCGAACTTCTCCCAAGCGAAGAGGAGGCAGAGGATTGCCCCGGCGATGATAAATATCCCGCCGGCAGCCCACACATCGTAGCCCTTGGAAACCGCTCCCAGGACTCGGCCGAAGATGAAGATGAGAGGGGCAATTAGCAGAAGGCCGATGCCTTCTGCCACCCGCAGCCAGAAGATCCGGCGGCGGGTAGAAGCACGGGCGTACAATGGAGATGGGTATTGCGCTCTAGCCATGAGGAATCACCTCTTCATATTGGCCGTCCTCGGTGAGGACCAGCCGGAGGTCTCCCCGGACCCGCACCTCTGCTGGCAGAATATGCCTCCAATTCTCCCCTGCATCCCTAGCAAGGGCGTTGACGGCCCGTAGGCCGCCACTCTGATACCTCACTTCCAACATCTGAGTTGGTGCATCTTGACCGGCAGTACCCGACACTCCAAACCACCCCTTTCATAGTTTTCAGGTTCAGGATAAATATATTATAGCACAGATAAGAGGAAAAGTCAAGGGTAATCCCGCCACGGCGGGATAGCGTATGGCTAATAGCAAATGGCTTATGGCAAATAGGAACTACCATCAGCTATAAGCAATATGCCATAAGCTGTGAGCCTGCGGCTCACTCTGTTGGTTCGTTGTCTTGTTCTTCTATGACTTTTTTCAAAAGTAATTTTTTCTCAACCGAAGCAATCAATCGGCGGGTAGCAATCACCGCATCGGGATTAACAGAAACAGAAGTGATGCCATTTTCCACCAGCATTTCGGTAAATTCTGGATAAACTGAAGGCGCCTGGCCGCAAACTGAACAAGTCACCCCTTGTTCCCGGCAAATTCTAATCACTTTTTCAATTGATTGAACAACTGCTGGATTGCGTTCATCAAACTCCTCTGCCAAAATCGGATTGTCGCGGTCAGAACCCAAAATAAGTTGAGTCAAGTCATTGGAGCCGATAGAAACTCCATCAATACCAACTGCTAAAAATTCCTCCAAAAGGATAACATTGGAGGGAATTTCCACCATCATCCAGAGTTTGAAGTCATGTCCTCGATGCAGGCCAGCTTTTTTAACCATTGCGCTGACTTGCTCGAGCTCCCCAACTGTCCGCACATAGGGAATCATCAGGTGGAGATTGTAGAAGTCGTGGTAGTCACGGACTTTCCTTATGGCTTCAAGCTCCATTTGAAAGACCTCTGGCTCTTTGATATAACGAAAAGCGCCCCGAAAGCCCAACATGGGATTTTCTTCCTGCTTTTCAAACTTTTCCCCGCCTTTGAGGTTTTTATATTCATTGGTTTTAAAATCAGTTGCCCGATAGATTATAGGCCGAGGATGAAAAGCTTGGCAGAAAATTTTGAGTCCTTGCGCTAATTTTTCAATAAATTCTTTTTCTCGTTTGTCTTTGACAAAAGACAAAGGATGCTCGCCAATTTGGGCAATCATAAATTCTGCCCGCAAAAGACCAACGCCATCAACCGGCAATTTGGCAATTTGGGCTGCCATATCTGGCTCGCCTAAATTGACATAAACTTTAGTGGCAGTTACAGGCACCTCCTCTTTAACTGCTAGTGATTGAGTGATTTGGCCTGCGGCCGTGACTGATTGTGATTTATTGTCAACCACCTTGCCCTTATAAACAACCCCGGCCGCACCATCAACCGTAATAATTTGGCCAGTTTTTAATTTGGTTGTTGCCTGACCTGTGCCAGCAACGCAGGGAATACCTAATTCCCGCGAGACAATAGCAGCATGGGAAGTCGAGCCACCCGTGTCTGTCACGATTGCTACTGCCCGGCGCATGGCTGGCACATAAGAAGGATTGGTCATCTCTGCAACTAAAACATCACCCTTAATAACTTCATCTATTTTACTTGGGTCGGCAATAATTTTCACTGGGCCCGAGGCACTACCAACTGAGGCGGCAATCCCCCGCAGAATCACCTCGGCCTTTTCTGTGGGCATTTCCTCGGTTTTGAATTTTGAGATTTGTCCGCCAGCTGGCGGATTAACTTTTGTCGTTGTGACTGGTCGACTCTGAACAAAATAAAGCTCTCTCGCCTCAATGGCCCATTCAGCATCTTGAGGAAATTTATAATGAGTCTCAATTGCCCGACCCATCTTAGCAATTTCGGCAATTTCCTCATCTGTACATTTTTGGGCTTCTTGTTTTTCTTTTGCCAGAGTTACATGTTTATCTTCTTGGCCCACTCGTGTAATCATCCAGGTCTGTTTGCCGATTTCCTTTTTAAAGATTTTTAAGGTTTTTTTATCAACAATATAGCGATCGGGCATGATTGAACCGGAAACAATTGCCTCACCCAATCCCCAACCAGCCTCAATGACAATTTTGCTTTCATCATTTTTGACTGGTTCAATGCTGAATAAAATGCCGGATTTTTCCGATTGAACCATCCTCTGAATTGGCACGGCCAAGCCAATTTTTAAGTGATCATATTTGTGAAGAGCTCGATAATAAATGGCCCGCGGCTCAAATAAAGAAGCAAAACAGCGCACCACGGCTCGCAATAAATTCTCTTCGCCGTGGACATTGAGAAAGGTCTTCTGTTGTCCCGCAAAGGAAGCATCTGGTAAATCCTCGGCAGTGGCAGAAGAGCGAACCGCCACATAAACTGCCTTAGCATCAGTTTTATAAAGAGCTCTATAGCGTTTGATAATTTCATTTTGTAAATTTTTGGGCAGGCGGCCCTTTAAAATTTCTTTTTGAATTAAAAGGGCTCGGCTGTGGAGAGTACGGCTGTCTTCCGGATCAAGACCAACTAAAAGTTTTTTTATCTTGTGGTCAAGTTTATTGTCTTTTAAAAAAGAAAAATAGGCGTCTGATGTAATAATAAAACCTGGCGGGACTGGAAAGCCAGCTTGGGACAGTTCCCCAAGATTGGCTCCCTTACCGCCGACAAGAGCTGTATCATCTTTAGAGACTTGAGTGAAATCTACAACGAGTGGAGTATTTGGCTTCATGCCCCTCCAATTTAAGTAAATCCTAATGACAAAATCTCTCCGAGCCGGAGGCCCAATGTCAAATCAATGCTTAAATGATTAAATGCTTAAAATTATTTACTATTTGGATTTGGGATTTCATTTGACATTTGAGCTTTAGATTTTGGGTTTGTTCTTAAATTATAACATTTCCTTGAGCACTTGGGAAATTATATCGGATGAAAACCCCCGCCGGCCCAAAAAGCCAGCTAACCGGCGATATTGAACACCCCTTGCCAGCCCCCTGTATAACTTCAGCCGCCGGCTGACCAAATCTTGAGCCATCGCTAATTCTTGAGATTTGTCTAAATTGCCAATACTGCTTTCGGCTAAATCTTTTTGAATGCCTCTTTTGATTAGTTCTAATTTTAGCCGATATCTCCCCATTGGCCGGCAGCGCAGAAGATAATCACTATAATTTTGGGCAAAGCGCTTATCATCTAAAAGTCGCTCCTTTTTAAGGATTTTAATGGTATCTGTAATTTCGCGCTCTTGATAACCCTTTAATTTCAAACGCTGCTCAAGCTCTTTGATAGTTCTAAATCTGATCTTTAAAAGCCGGAGTGCGTAGGTAAGGGCTTTTGACTTCATGAGGCTTTTTCTTTAACAGCTGCCTTGATAATTTCCTCTTCTAATTTTTGATAGAGTTTTTTATTATCTTTGAGGGCCTGGCGGCTAGCCTCTTTGCCTTGGGCTATTTTTTCATTCCCCTTTAAAATCCATGCACCTGATTTTTGCAAAATGCCATAGCGCAATCCTAAATCTATCAATTCCCCTTCTTTGGAAATTCCTTCACTATATAAAATATCAAATTCGGCAATTTTAAAAGGCGGAGCAACTTTATTTTTTACAACTTTCACCTTAACATGATTGCCAATAACTTGTTCCCCACTTTTCAAGCTCTCCACTCTTCTTATATCAAGCCGAATTGATGAATAGAATTTGAGCGCTAAACCACCGGTAGTAGTTTCAGGATTGCCAAACATCACCCCAATTTTCATCCGAAGCTGATTGATAAAAATAACGATGGTTTTGGAATGGGAAATTGCCGCGGTCAGTTTTCTAAGGGCCTGCGACATCAAACGCGCTTGCATACCCATGGATGCGTCACCCATTTCTCCTTCAATTTCACTCTGGGGAACTAAAGCAGCCACGGAGTCAATTGCCACCACATCCAAGGCATTAGAGCGCACGAGGGTTTCTACAATTTCCAGCGCTTGTTCGCCGGTATCGGGCTGGGAAATAAGTAAATTCTCCAGTTTTATGCCAATTATTTTGGCATATTCAGGATCAAAGG
>CAYYXM010000008.1:0-13951 GCA_964475725.1 uncultured Candidatus Saccharibacteria bacterium
CTCCAGAACCTTGTTATTCACTACGTTCATAATAGATTTCGCTTTGGCAGGCGGGCGTTTTGCGGGAAGGAATTGTAACACCCCTTGACAAAATATTTAGATATGCTAAACTATAAATAATTGTGGAAAACATCGCTTAGTTTTAAGTAAATATTTTAATTCCTCTTTGAGGTTTTTTTAGCTTTTGGGAAAAATTTAAATATTATTTTAACCTGTTTTAATACCCCGACGCTTGCCGTCGGAGATCCAAAACAGCTCGCAGCGAAGCAAAGGGTTAAAAGAAGCAGCCTGCCGCCAGGCAGGCCTAATCAAAAGGATACCTCACCGCTTGCGGTGGGGAGGCTTCATTAAAACTCTTAACCAGAGGATTCGAGGGGTATGTCTCAAAAACGTATTTATTTTCAAAAACCACCTCTAGCTTTTCCATTGCCTGATTTGATTGAAGTCCAAAAACAGTCTTGGAAATGGCTTTTTAAAAACGGTTTAAAAGAGCTTTTAGATGAGATCTCGCCAGTAGATGATTTTACTGGTAAAACACTCCGCTTAGAATTTAAAGATTATGAACTGCTGCCAGCTAAAGTTGATGAAAAGACAGCACGAGAAAAGAATTTAACCTTTAAAGCACCACTTAAATGCCGGGTAGAACTAATTAATAAATTATCTGGTAAGAAAAAAGAAGGTGAAGTTTTTCTTGGTGATTTTCCTTTAATGACCCCAGCTGGGACTTTTATCATCAATGGAATAGAGCGGGTTGTTGTTTCACAGATTGTTCGCTCTTATGGAGTAATTTTTATCGCTAGTAATGTCGAAGGGAGACAACTATATGGAGCAAAATTAATTCCTGCCCGTGGTGCATGGTTAGAGCTGGAAACATCTAACAAAGATGTTATTTATGTAAAAATCGATCGTAAACGTAAAATTCCTGTAACAACTTTTTTGCGTGTTTTAGGACTGGAGAAAACTGATGATATTGTCAAGAAGTTTGAACATGTCAATGATAATGGAGAACATGATTATATTAAAACTACTCTTAAACATGATTCTGCTCAAACTAGAGATGAAGCAATGGTTGAAGTCTATAAAAGAATCCGCCCCGGCGATTTAGCAACAGCTGAAACCGCTACACCATTTTTAGAAGCAATGTTTTTTAACCCAAAAAGATACGATTTAGGACATGTTGGTAGATATAAATTAAATCAAAGATTAGGTATTAAAGTTGAAGATAGCCCATCTACTCGAGTTTTGCGCTTAGATGATGTTTGTGAGGTAATTTGTGAAATTATTCGACTAAATAACGATCCAACAGCACTTCCCGATGATATCGATCATCTGAAAAATCGCAGAATTCGAACTGTTGGGGAATTGGTCGCAACAAGATTACGGGTAGGACTATTACGATTAGAGCGCATTATTAGAGATAGAATGTCAGTTTTGGATCCAGCGACAATTACTCCATCACAGTTGATTAATAGCCGGCCGATTGCCGCTGTTATGCAAGAATTTTTTGCTTCTTCTCAACTTTCTCAATTTATGAACCAAACTAATCCTTTGGCTGAACTCGAACATAAACGGTGCATTTCTGCTACAGGTCCGGGCGGTCTTTCGCGTGAGCGAGCTGGTTTTGAGGTAAGAGATGTTCATCCTTCTCACTATGGTCGTATTTGCCCCATTGAGACTCCAGAAGGGCCTAATATCGGTTTAGTTGGCTATCTTGCTACCTATGCCAAATTAAACGAATACGGCTTTGTTGAAACACCCTATATTAAACTTGTCAAAACTAGCTACGGGGCTAAATTGACAGATAAAATTGAATATCTTGATGCCGGTAGGGAAGAAGAGGCAATTATTGCCTCAACCTCTGCACAAATTTCCCAAAGTGGAAAAATTGAAGATAAACGAGTTGTTGCCAGAGTCGGGTTAGAGCCAAAAATTGTTAATACAAATCAATTAAATTATATTGATATTTCTCCACGTCAAATTGTATCTTTAACAACATCTTTGATTCCATTTATTGAACATGATGATGCCACGCGTGCTTCTATGGGGTCTAATATGCAACGTCAGGCTGTACCACTTTTAAGACCAAATGCCCCCATTATTGGAACTGGCATGGAACATTTAGCAGCAGTCCATTCTGGCGAACTATTAAAATCTGAGGTAGAAGGAAAAGTTACTAAAGTATCAGCTGATGAGATAGTAATCCAATCTCATGGGAAGCCAAATGTTTATAAACTTAGAAAATTTACTCGATCAAATCAAGGCACATGTATAAATCAGAGGCCTTGCGCTGAGGTTGGATCTTATGTCAAAAAAGGAGACGTTCTAACAGACAGCTATTCCACCAATCAGAGCGAATTAGCTCTTGGCCAAAATTTATTAGTTGCTTTTATGTCATTTGAAGGCGCAAACTTTGAAGATGCTATTATTATTTCCGAGCGGTTAGTCAAACAAGATATTTTTACTTCAATTCATATTGAAAAATATTCAATTGAGGTTAGGGATACAAAACTTGGGCCGGAACTAATTACTCGTGATATTCCTAATGTTGGAGAAGAAGCCTTAGCCAATTTAGATGAGGAAGGCGTTGTTCGAATCGGTGCTGAAATTTCAGCTGGCAATATTCTAGTTGGTAAAATTTCACCCAAAGGTGAAACAGAACTTTCCGCTGAAGAAAAATTACTCCGCGCTATTTTTGGTGAAAAAGCAAAAGATGTTAAAGATTCTTCTTTGCGCCTTCCTCATGGGGAGTGGGGCAAAGTTGTTGGTGTTAAGGTATTTTCTAAAGATGAAGGCGATGAATTACCAGCTGGAGTTTACAAAATGGTTGAGGTTTCTGTTGCTCAGATGAGAAAAGTTTCTGTTGGTGATAAATTAGCCGGTCGCCATGGTAATAAAGGTGTTATTTCCATGATTTTGCCCGAGGAAGATATGCCTTATTTACCAGATGGAACGCCAGTAGATATTATTTTAAATCCACTGGGCGTGATTTCTCGTATGAATCTTGGACAGATACTAGAGACTCATTTAGGTTGGGCAGCTAAAAAGTTAAATTATAATGTTGCTGCACCAGTTTTTGAAGGGCCATCTTTTGAAAGAATTCAAGAAGAACTGCGCAGGGCTGATTTACCCCAAGATGGTAAAATTTTACTCTACGATGGTAAAACTGGGCAACCATATGATCAAAAAGTGACAATTGGCATTATTTATATGTTGAAATTGATTCATTTAGTTGATGATAAAATTCACGCTCGCTCTATTGGGCCCTATTCCATGGTTACTCAACAACCACTGGGAGGGAAAGCTCAATTTGGTGGTCAGCGTTTCGGTGAAATGGAAGTCTGGGCACTGGAGGCTTATGGCGCTGCTCACTTACTTCAGGAAATGTTAACAATAAAATCTGATGATGTTGTTGGTCGCTCTAAAGCTTATGAATCAATTATCAAAGGCGAGCCAATTCAGAAACCGCAAATTCCAGCATCATTTTATGTTTTAATGAGAGAATTGCAAGGATTAGGTTTATCAGTTGCAACTGTTGGCGAAAAATCACAACCACCTAGAAGTAGATAAACTACCTCGCAACTTGTTGCGAGGTATCCCTGAAGGGAAAGTTTGTTTTTAATAAGCAAAGCTTGTTATTCACCCCGTTCATAATAGGTTTTCATCCTCCCAGCTCGCTACGAGGTATTCAACCTCTAAAAATATCTAAAGATATAAAAAATAAAGGATAAAAGGCAAATGGAAAAAAGTTCACAACCAATAACTAATTTTGAGGGGTTGCGTATCTCAATTGCATCTCCTGAGGAAATGTTGTCATGGTCTCATGGTGAAATTTTAAAACCTGAAACAATCAATTATCGTACGCAAAAACCAGAAAGAGACGGTCTTTTTTGTGAGAGAATTTTTGGTCCGATTAAAGATTATGAATGTTATTGTGGAAAATATAAGAAAATTCGTTATAAGGGTATAATCTGTGACAAATGTGGAGTGGAAGTAACAAAAAGTGCTGTCAGACGTGAGCGTATGGGCCATATTGATTTAGCCGTTCCCGTAACTCATATTTGGTATTTACGTGGTGTTCCATCAGTATTGGGATTAATTTTAGATATGTCTATTAGTGATTTAGAAAAAATAATTTATTTTGCCTCATTTATTATTCTAGAAGTTAATGCAGAAATAAAAGAGACAGCTTTGAAACAACTTTTAGCTGAATATAATTCCATTAAATCTAGTTTTAAAAAAGGACAAAAATCCAGCCAACTGCAAAATATTGATAATGCTTATCGACAACTTCGCGATGAAATTTTAACTTTGAAGGTTAAAAAAGTTATTTCAGAAGAAAAATATCATGACCTGTCAATGAAATATGGCCAAATTATTAAAGTTGGCATTGGTGCCCAAGCAATTTACCAACTTTTGACACAGATAAAAATTGATCAAGAAATTACAGCAATAGGGGAGAAAATTCAAGGAGCACTGGGGAGTCAAAAACGAAGATTAGTCAAACGTTTAAAGCTTTTAACAGATCTTTTACATGCAAAAATTAAACCAATTTGGCTTTTACTGACTCGTTTACCTGTTGTTCCTCCAGATTTACGACCAATAGTTCAATTAGACGGTGGTAGATTTGCTGCATCTGATTTAAATGATTTATATCGGCGTGTTATTAACCGAAATAATCGTCTTAAGCGTTTTATTGCCCAGGGAGTACCTGAAGTAATCTGCCGTAATGAAAAAAGAATGCTTCAAGAAGCTGTAGATGCTTTAATTGATAATTCAGCCAGGCGTGGTAAGGCAGCTTCAACTACAGGGGCAAGAGCACTGCGTTCTCTTTCTGACATTCTTCGTGGAAAACAAGGTCGTTTCCGCCAAAATTTATTGGGTAAACGAGTTGATTACTCAGGACGATCAGTAATTGTTATTGGACCAAAACTGCAACTTCATCAGTGTGGTTTGCCCAAAATTATGGCTTTAGAACTTTTTAAAACCTTTGTGATGTCAGAATTGATTAAAGAAGGTTATGTTCATAATGTTAAAAATGCTATTCGTCTAATCGATCAAGGTACACCCGAAGTTTGGGATATTTTAGAGCGCATTTCTTCAAAGTATTGGGTAATGCTCAATCGTGCTCCAACATTGCACCGTTTAGGCATTCAAGCTTTTCAACCTGTTTTAATCGAAGGCAAAGCTATTCAAATTCATCCATTAGTATGTTATGCCTTTAATGCTGATTTTGATGGAGATCAAATGGCAGTTCATATACCTCTATCTAAACAAGCTGTTGAGGAAGCCAGCCAAATCATGCGCTCTTCTTATAACTTATTAAAACCAGCCTCGGGCGAACCAGTTGTTGCTCCTCGACTTGATATAGTTTTAGGTTGTTACTATTTAACATCCCAAGGGGAAGGTCTAGAAGGAGAAGGAAAAGCCTTTGGCTCTAAAAATGAAGCAATTTTAGCCTCTCAAGAAGGATTTGTTGATGTACGAGCGAAAATTAAGGTCAGATTCTCAAAGAAAGAAGATGGAGAAAAACAATTGATTGAAACAACAGTGGGCAGAATATTATTTTCCAATGTTTTGCCCAAAGATATGGAATTTCAAAATATTACTCAAACTTCTAAAACTCTAAAAAATCTTGTTAAGGATGTTTTCAAAAAATATGGCCAAGAGGTAACTGCACAATTTGTAGATAAATTAAAAGATATTGGTTTTGAATATGCTGGTAAATCTGGTTTAACTATTTCATTAGCAGATATTTCAGTTCCAAAGGAAAAGCGTCAAATCCTATCTTCCGGCGATAAAAAATTGGAAGAAATTGAGAAACAATATCATCGTGGGCTAATTACTGAAGAAGAAAAAAGGCTCAAAATTGTTGAGTTATGGACGGCTGTTAAGAAAGATTTGGAAAATAAAATGATAAAAAGTTTTAATAAGGATAACCCGGTACTTATGATGATGGCCTCGGGAGCTCGTGGCTCTCTTGCCCAAGTAACACAGTTGGCTGGTATGAAAGGTTTAGTAGTATCACCTACTGGCAAGATTATTGAAGTGCCAATTCGATCAAACTATAAAGAAGGTTTATCTGTTTTGGAATACTTTATTTCAACCCATGGATCAAGAAAAGGAAAATCTGATACAGCACTTCGAACTTCTGAATCTGGCTATCTTACCAGACGATTAGTCGACGTTACTCAAGATATGGTTATTTCAGAAGAAGATTGTGGGACAAAAGACGGTAGATATCTTAATCGTGAAGATTCTATTCTTTTTGGTGAAAGATTTGCGGAGCGGGTTATTGGAAGAATTGCACAGGAGGATATCAAAAATCCCAAAACAGGCAAAATTTTAGTTAAAAAGGGTGATGAAATTGATGAAGAAAGTGCCCAAGCAATTGATAAATCACCAATTGAAAAAATCTTTATTCGTTCAGTTATTAATTGTCAAAATCAATGGGGAGTTTGTCAAAAATGTTATGGTAGAGATTTATCTAAAGGTAAACCAGTTAAAATTGGTGAAGCTGTTGGTATTATGGGAGCTCAATCTATTGGCGAACCAGGAACACAGCTAACTATGAAAACCTTCCATTTGGGTGGGATTCTGGGTGAAGATATTACTACTGGTTTAACACGAGTTGAGGAATTATTTGAAGCAAGACCTCCCAGAACTCCAGCCTTGATGTCTGAAATTGACGGCGTTACCTCTATTCATCAATCAAAAGGTCGTCGGGTAATCAAAGTCACCAGCTCAAAAAGACCAACAGAAGATATCAATTTACCAACAGGGTATAAATGGACTATTAAAAATGGTCAGAGCGTTAAGGGACGTCAAGCAATTGCTACAGCTATGGGCAAGAAAGCAGTCAGGGCTAATATTGATGGTAAAATATCTATTTTGGGTAGACATGCTTTGGTTGTTTCACTGGAACCTTTAAGTAAAAGTTATTTTATCCCTCCAACTTCATCACTGCTTGTTGAAGAAGGAGATACTGTAAAAATTGGCCAGCAATTAAATTCAGGCCATCTTGATTTAACGAGCGCCCTTAAGTTAAAAGGAGCCGAAGCGGTTCAAAAATATATTATACAAGATGTCAAAACTATCTATGCGACACAAGGCCAGCAAATTAATGAAAAGCATATTGAACTGGTAATCCGCCAGATGTTTTCTAAAGTTAAAATCACCAATCCCGGAGGTTCATCATATCTAGAGGGTCAAATTATTGATCAAACCAATTTAAATTTGATTAATGAAAAACTAAAAAAAGCTGGTAAAAAGTTAATGGAGGCAGAAAATATTGTCCTTGGCATTACTCGTGTTGCCTTAAAGACCGATTCATTCTTATCCGCTGCTTCTTTTCAAGAAACAACTTCTGTTTTAATGGATGCAGCAATTAAAGGCACAGTTGATTATTTGAATGGATTAAAAGAAAATGTTATAATTGGAAAGTTAATACCAGCAGGTTCATCATTTCGTAAACCTAAAAAAATTGAGGTAGCAATTTAAATAAGATGTTAAATGTTAATTTCAAACGAAGTGAGAAAACAAGGTTTCCTCGCCAAAGGCGACAGGTTCTTCAAAGTAAAAAGTTAAAAGAGAAAATTTTTAGGTTATTCTTTTGAGTTTTGAGATTTAAATTTTAAATTTGACGAGCGACCCGTCTCGGCTAGACCACCGAGCCGAGATCTAGACGGATAGCGAGGAATTATGCCTACAGTTAATCAATTAATTAAAGGATGTAGAAAGAAAATTACTCAAAAAAGCAAAACCCCTGCCTTAGGGAAAGCTTTTAATTATTTAAAAAATAAACCAACTAGTCATCCTTCTTCATTTAAAAGAGGTGTTTGCACAAAAGTAACAACAGTAACTCCCAAAAAACCAAACTCAGCTTTACGTAAAATTGCTAAAGTTAGATTAACTTCGGGTCAGGAAATTACAGCTTATATCCCTGGTATCGGTCATAATTTACAAGAGCACTCAGTAGTGCTAATTCGCGGCGGACGAGTTAAAGATTTACCAGGAGTAAGATATCATATTGTTCGTGGAAAACTAGATACGCAAGGTGTTGAAGATCGTAAAAAAGGCCGTTCAAAATATGGCGCAAAAGGCGAAAGGAAAACTTCGTCATGAGAGGAATATCTAAATTAAAGCCAAGAGTCATCCCGCCAGATTCTAAATATCAGAATTTCTTAGTTAGCCAATTAATTAATAAAATAATGCTAAAAGGTAAGAAAAAAACAGCTCAAAATTTGGTTTATAAAGCATTTGATCAGATAAAAACAAAACTAGATAAAGATCCTGTGGAAGTGTTTACAAAAGCAGTTGCCAATACTTCACCTTTAGTAGAAGTTCGATCTCGCCGCATAGGGGGCGCTACATATCAAGTGCCTTATGAAGTATCACCAGCGCGACAACATGCCCTAGCTTTGCGTTGGATTGTTGATGAAGCTCGATCTAAACAAGGTAAAAGTTTAGATAAATTTTTGGCAGAAGTTATAACTGAAGCGTATAATAATACTGGAATGGTTGTGAAAAAGAAAGATGAATTACACAAATTAGCAGAAGCCAACCGGGCCTTTGTTCATTATGCTCGGTTTTAATAATTAGTTAGGAGGGAAGGAGGTGAAAAAAATGAAAAAAATTGCATGGTTTACAGGTTTAGCAACAACACTTATACCTTTTGCTGCTATGGCTCAAGATTATACCACTGAAGAGACGGTTTCACCGGCGGATGCTGCTGCAGCCACAGCTGCTGCCACAGGAATTCTTGGAATTGGTGCAGTGATGTTAATAATATGGTGTATAGTAGGTTTAGCAGTTTTTATCTTTTGGATCTGGACATTAATTGATTGTATTCGTCGTCAATTTACTAATCCATCAGATAAAACACTCTGGATTGTATTAATCATCATTTTAGGCGTTTTAGGAAGTATTCTTTACTTAATTATCGGTCGCGGAAAGGGCACCATTCCAGGCACCTCAGCTCCAGTCCAAAAGTAAAATAATAAAACATTCGAAGTAAAATAAACTACCTCGCAGCAAGCTGACGAGGCATTCCTTGCAAAAAAAGTTTGTTTTTAAACAGGATTTCATCCCTAAAGCAAGCTTTGGGGCATTCAACCTCTTAAAAATAATGCCGATTGTCGGAAGAAGTTTTAATTGAAGACAAAATGCCACGTGTAATACCGATCAAGCAAACTAGAAATAGAAGAACGTCGCCTTTGGCGACAACCTTGAATTTCTTGTGTGACAAAATTTTGTTAAATTGTATTATGGAGATATAACTTTGCCACGTGAAATACCAATTGACAGGACAAGAAATATAGGTATTATTGCCCATATAGATGCCGGTAAAACAACAATAACCGAGCGAATTTTATATTATACGGGAAAAACATATAAAATTGGTGAAGTTCACGAGGGTAAAGCTGTTATGGACTGGATGGCACAGGAAAAAGAAAGAGGCATTACAATAACCGCCGCCGCCACTACCTGTTATTGGCCACCAAAAGAACGTACTGGCCATACCCAACTTTCAGGAGATATTCCAATCCATCAAATTAATATTATTGATACCCCAGGTCACATTGATTTTACTGCGGAAGTGCAAAGGTCCCTTCGGGTATTAGATGGTGGAATTGTAGTCTTTGACG
Source organism: uncultured Candidatus Saccharibacteria bacterium (assembly GCA_964475725.1). GTDB lineage: Bacteria > Patescibacteriota > UBA1384 > CAYYXM01 > CAYYXM01 > CAYYXM01. The sequence continues at coordinate 9,645 of CAYYXM010000008.1, forward strand.
GAGTGGCGGGGGTGGAGCCTCAATCAGAGACTGTTTGGCATCAAGCCGACAAATTTAATATTCCAAGGATTTGCTTTATCAACAAATTAGATAGAATGGGGGCTGATTTTGAAAAAGATGTTGCCTCAATTTTGGATCGCCTTGCTCCTAACGCTGTTGTTGTGCAATATCCAATGGGATTAGAAGCAAATTTTAAGGGTGTTATTGATCTAATCAGACAAAAAGCACTTTTGTGGACCGATGAAATGGGCGCTCAATTTGAAGAAAAAGATATTCCTTCGCAGTTTCAGGAGAAAGCTGGGCAGTGGCGCGAAAAAATGATTGAAAAAATTGTTGAAACCGATGATAATTTACTTCATAGATATTTAGAATCTCATCAAATTTCCGATAATGAACTTATCGAGGCACTAAAAATAGCTACCAAAAAAGGGAAAATTTTTCCTATTTTATGTGGTTCTGCCTTAAAAAATAAAGCTATTCAACCACTTTTGGACGCTGTTTTGGAATATTTACCAAGTCCAATGGAAGTTAAATCAGCCCAGGCGAAAGATCTTAAAAATCCAGACAACCCTTATGAAGTTAATCCTTCCGATGACGAACCTTTCTCAGCTTTATGCTTTAAAATCGCTACAGATCCTTATGTTGGACGTTTAGCTTTCTTTCGAGTTTATTCTGGAAAACTTTCTGCCGGCAGTTATATTTTAAACTCAACAAAAGGCCAACAAGAACGTTTAGGCCGCATCGTTCGTCTTCATGCCGATCACAGAGAGGATATCAAAGAAGTTTTTACTGGTGATATCGCTGCTGCCGTTGGATTAAAATACACCTCGACTGGCGATACATTAACTATTCCCTCACATCCCATATTGCTAGAAAGCATAACTTTTCCAGAACCTGTTATTTCAGTGGCAATTGAACCAAAAACTAAAGCTGACCAAGAAAAAATGGGTATTGCTTTAGGCCGCTTAGCAGAAGAAGATCCAACCTTTAAAATCAAAAGTGATGCAGAAATTGGTCAAACCTTAATTTCAGGAATGGGGGAATTACATTTAGAAATTATTGTTGATAGGTTAAAACGTGAATTTAGCGTTGATGCCAATGTTGGCCAGCCTCAAGTTGCCTATAAAGAAACAATTAAAAGTATTGCCAAAGCTGAAGGTAAATACATCCGGCAAACTGGTGGTCGTGGTCAATATGGTCATGTTTTTATTGAAATTAAACCATTAGAGCGAGGAGCTGGATTTGAGTTTGTTAATAAAGTTGCCGGTGGGGCAATCCCCCGTGAGTTTATTCCAGCAGTTGAAAAAGGTGTCAAAGAAGCTGCTGATAAAGGGATTATTGCCGGCTATCCATTAGTTGACCTGCAAGTTATTTTATACGATGGTACTTATCATGAAGTTGATTCCTCTGAAATTGCTTTTCATATTGCTGGTTCTATGGCCTTACAAAATGCTGTTAGAAGAGCTTCCCCTGTCCTTCTTGAACCGATTATGAAACTTGAAGTTATAACACCTGAAGATTTTTTTGGTGAAGTTATGGGAGACTTATCCTCAAAAAGAGGACAAATTGAACATACCTTCGATCGGGCAAATAATAAAGTTATTGACGTGATGGTTCCGCTTGCTCAAATGTTTGGTTATGCAACAACCTTGCGCGGTATGACTCAAGGGAGAGCATCTTTTACCATGGAATTTAATCATTATGCCCAAGTGCCAACCAATATTGCCCAGTCAATTATTGAAGGGAAAAATTCAACTAAAAAATGATATAATATAATCAAATATATATAATGCGAGCTTTCCCCCGTTTGATTGTTAGATAATTGGATGACTGGATGAATGGATAATTGGAGGTTCCCCTAATCATCTGATACTCTGATAATCTATTTATCTAATCATCTAATAATCCATTAATTAAGGTGTGACGGAGGGGTATTGATTAATTATCTAGAGTTGGTTAAAAAAAGCTTCCAAATTGCCTTTAAGCATAAATACCTTTGGATTTTTGGGCTTTTTGCTGGTTATGGCATAACTACAACATCATTAAATTTTTCCAGTTCTACTAATTATGATATTACATCCCAAGACCCCCAAGCTCAAAAATTTTTCCAAGCTATAAATGATTATTTAACAATTAATTGGACAGTAGTTCTATATCTATTAATATTTATTGTTTTTATTGCTTTTTTAGTATATTTTGCTTCAATTCTTTCCCAATCAGCACTAGTTTTATCAATCCGCGATATAGAAGATAATAAAAAAGTTCATTTTTGGTTTTCCCTCCATCGCGCTAAAAGCAGATTTTGGGCATTACTCTGGTACAAAATCGTCATATTTTTTATCTATCTTTTCATAATTTTGGGCACATCTTCGCCACTGTTAGTATTTCTCGTAACACAGCAGTGGATTCTATCAATTTTATATGGCTTAATTTTATTCTTTTTTATTCTGTTTATTTTTATAGTCCTCAATTTATCAGCTCGTTATGGTCTTCGCTTTGTGGTCCTAAAAAAAATAACTGGATTTAAAGCCTTACTCTATGGTTGGCGATTTTTAAAACAATTTTACAAAGAAGTTCTTATTTTATGGCTACTGCAGTTTGCAATTGGGCTTGGTGCAGCTATTATTACTTTAATTTTTATTTTATGCATTGGTCTTTTATCTCTTGGCTTAGGTTTTGCTTTTTATAGTATTTGGGGGCTATTGACGGCTTTAATTTATGGTGGAGTTATTGTTTTATTGGCAATAGTTTGTTTGGCGATTTGGTCAGCCTTTTTATCTACTTTTAATTGGACAATACCAACCCTTCTTTTTCTTAAGCTCCAGGCAAAATTATCCAAGCAGTAACTAATGTTGACAAATATTTTAATTTTTGCTACGATAAAAGATGTCACAAAAAATAACAAGTTAAATGTCACCCAATAATAAGAATCCCTCGCCGTTGGCGAGAGAACCTTGTCTCGCTTCGCGAGATAAAAATGGAGTGGCAAAAGGAGTTTAAATGCCGGAAAAATTTCAGCGCACCAAGCCGCACTTAAATGTTGGTACTATTGGTCATGTTGACCACGGAAAAACAACCCTAACTGCTGCTATTACCAAATATTTGGCTAAAAAAGGACAGGCTGTAGAAAAAAAGGTTGATGAAATTGATAATGCCCCAGAGGAAAAGGCTCGTGGTATTACAATTGCCACCTATCACGTTGAATACGAAACAGATAAGCGCCACTGGGCTCACGTCGATTGTCCAGGTCATGCCGATTACGTAAAAAACATGATTACTGGTGCTGCTCAGATGGACGGTGCAATTTTAGTTGTTTCAGCAGTTGATGGTCCTATGCCACAAACACGTGAGCATATTCTTTTAGCTCGTCAAGTCGGAGTCCCATCAATAATTGTTTATCTTAACAAAATTGATCAAGTTAAAGATCCAGAACTTTTAGAGTTAGTTGAAATGGAAATTAGGGATCTTCTAAAAAAATATGAATATCCAGGGGATGAAATACCAATTATTAAAGGAAGTGCGCTGAAAGCCTTAGAAGGCGATGCTGAAGGGGAAAAATCTATTGAGGAACTCTTAAAAGCTTTAGATGACTATATTAAAGAGCCAGTTAGAGAAGTTGATAAGCCTTTTTTAATGCCTGTTGAGGATGTTTTTTCGATTAAAGGACGCGGTACTGTTGTGACAGGTAGAATTGAAAGAGGTGTAGTTAAAGTCAATGAAGAAGTAGAAATAGTGGGTTTACGTGCAACTAAAAAGACAATTGTTACCGGTATTGAGATGTTTAGAAAGCAATTAGACGAAGGTCAGGCAGGCGATAATGTGGGATTGCTTTTGCGGGGAATTGAAAAAGATGATGTAGAAAGAGGTCAAGTTATTGCCAAACCTGGTTCAATTACTCCTCATACAGAATTTGATACTGAAATCTATATTTTAACTAAAGAGGAAGGTGGTCGTCATACCCCATTTTTCAAAGGCTACAAACCTCAGTTTTATGTTCGAACAACCGATGTAACTGGTGAGGTTACCCAACTGTCATCCGGAAAAGAGATGGTCATGCCTGGCGATACAGTCAATGTCAAGGTAAAATTACTTGTACCTGTGGCAATGGAAGAGCAAATGCGCTTTGCTATTAGAGAAGGCGGTAAAACTGTTGGAGCTGGAGTTGTAACCAAAATTAATAAATAAAAGGAGAACCTTGCCGAAGAAAAACGAACCTAAACAAAAGATAAGAATAAGATTAAAAGCTTTTGACTACCGTATTATTGACAAATGTGCTCAGAAAATTATTGAAACAGCTGAAAGAACTG